>NZ_KB907784.1:3814596-3983741 GCF_000382185.1 Bordetella sp. FB-8
GCGGCGAGGGCGTGCCGCCCTCCTGTCCCGCTCCGGGCACCCCTACGGGGTTCCCCCGCCGCCAAACCCAGGCGGCGGCTCCCCCTCCCCCTCAAACCCAGTCTCCAGACAGGCGGGCGGCCATCGGCAAAGCGTCGCGCCCAGCTGCTGCGCTGACAGTTTTCTTTTTTCCAGGAGCATTACCCATGATCGTTGCAGTCCTGAACTACTCCGGCTCGGTCGGTAAGACCGTCATCGCCAGCCATCTGCTGGAACCGCGCATCGCCGGCGCCGAGGTTATCGCCGTCGAATCCACCAACGAGTCCGCGGCTGATCTGGGCCTGGACGTCGACCAGTTGCGCGGCGATCAGTTCGGCCGGCTCTTTCGCAAGCTGCTCACCACCCCCGCGGCCATCGTCGACGTGGGCGCTTCGAACATCGAGGACTTTCTGACAGAACTTTCCAAGTACGACAACGCCCAGGCTGAGATCGATTACTTCGTGCTGCCGGTTGTGCCCACGGGCAAGGCGCAGCGCGAAACGATCAAGACCGTTGCCGCCTTGGCGAGCATTGGCGTGGACCCGCATCGCATCCGCGTGCTCTTCAACATGGCCGAAGGTTCGATCGCCGAAGATTTCGGCACCATCCTGCGCGAAGCTGACCAAGCCGGAGGCTTTATCGCCAATCCGAAAGCCGTGCTCGAGAAAAACGAAGTCTTCGAGCTGCTGGCCAAGCGCCGCATGTCGATCAAGAGCGTGGTCGATGATCCCAACGACTATCGCATGTTGCTGCGCCAGTCCGACCCGGCCGATGAAAATCGCATCGAGGACTTGGGAGATCGGGCGGCCCTGCAAGCGCTGGCCAAGCGCGTATGGCGGCAGATGGACGATGCTTTCGTGGAGGTGTTTGCGTAACGGGCCATAGCGCCTCACCCGCCACGCAGGAACTCTCGCATGGATACCCCCTCCCCAACTTCGAAGTCGCCGGCCCAGCACGTGGCTACGGGGCCGGCCGCAGTGCCCCCGCCCGAGCCGCGCAGCAAGCTGGAATACATGTTCCGCGCCATGCTCGTCGAGGCCGACCAGCTCACCACGCGTAGCGAATCTTTGGTCAAGCAGCTCAATGCCGCGGCGATGCAGATGCAGACCCTGCCGAGCATCCTGCGCAAGACCAGCGCCGCCGTTCAGGATCAGGCCACGACGCGGGCGGTGCAGCAGATGCGAGAGGTTTCACGCGAGATCGACGATTCGCGGCGGCTGCTCAAACGCACGGCCCAGGCGCTTGGCGCGCAGCAAGGCCGCAACCTCTGGACGATCGGTCTTGTGGCCTTCGGTTGCAGCCTGCTCGGCGGCCTGACCGCAGCCCTCATCGTCTTGACCGCGTTCAAGTAATCCCTTCCGGACGCGTCGCCAGCTCGCTGGCTAGCCCTGCCCTTTCCCGTTTCCCGCAATCACTCCTGAGCCTATGACAATCGCACCTGACACACGGCGCCGCATACTGAAGTTTTCCGTCATCTTCCTGCCGTTCGGCACCTGGCTTCTGACGGCCATGTTCCTAAGTGGCGTGGGCCCCAGGCAGATCCGCTGGCCCTTGATCTCCTACTGGGTGCTGGCCACGCCACGCGTTTTTCCCCTAATCACCGCGCCTTTTGCCGGCTTGCTCCTGGTCATAATTCTGGCGGTGCTTCTCAAACGCTATGCGACAACCAAGGGATTTGACGGGGCTGGGTACAAGCGGCACATCCGAGGCACGCAGATCATCCCGTTCAAGAAAATGATCAAGAAGTGTCGGGAGAAAGAAGCCGACCAGGTGGATGTCGCGGGTGTGCCGATGCCTACGGATCTGGAAAACCTGCACCTGCTGATCAATGGGGCGACGGGCACCGGCAAGTCGGTGCTGATGCGCGCTCTCATCCTCTCGCTACTCAAGCGCGGCGATCGGGCCGTCATCGTTGACCCGGACGGCGCGCTCTATCGCAAGTTCGGCCGAAAAGGCGATGTGATTCTGAACCCGTTCGATACGCGCACACAGGGCTGGATGTTCTTTAACGAGGTCCGGGCTGACTACGATTGGAAGCGCCTGGCGTTTTCTGTCGTGCCCCTGGGGCAAAGCGCCGAGGATGAAAACTGGAACGGCTATGGCCGGCTCCTGCTTCGTGCCGTATCACGCAAGCTCTTCGAGATGGGCATCAACGACATCGGCCAGGT
The DNA here is from genome assembly GCF_000382185.1 of Bordetella sp. FB-8. NCBI lineage: Bacteria > Pseudomonadati > Pseudomonadota > Betaproteobacteria > Burkholderiales > Alcaligenaceae > Bordetella > Bordetella sp. FB-8. The sequence goes on from NZ_KB907784.1 coordinate 3,816,783, forward strand.
GATCTACTGGTGCTGCGAAGCGCCTTTCGATGAAATCCGCGCCTTTCTTCAAGGCACGGAAGCCTTCTCTCTTTTTGCAGGTGCATCCGAATCTACGCGAGCATTCGACAGCGCGCGCTTTGTGATGTCCAAGTACGTAGCCGAACACCGGGATATGCCCAACGGGAATTTCAGCATTACCGAATGGCTTGAGACTGGCACGGGTTGCCTTTACATCACCTGGAAGGAGAACATGAAGGTCGCTATGCGTCCCCTGATCTCGTGCTGGGTCGATGTCTTCTGTTCAGCTTTCCTCTCCCTGCAAGAGTCTCAGTTACGGCGCTTCTGGCTGCTGATTGACGAGTTGGCCTCTCTGGAAAAACTCGCCACGCTCCAAGACGCGCTGACGAAGGGCCGCAAATACGGCCTGCGTGTCGTGGCGGGCCTACAGACGATCGCGCAGATCGTGGACATCTACCGCGACGCGGCCAAAACCTTGCTGGCCAGTTTTCGCAGCCTGGTGGTTCTGGGTGGCGCGCGCACCGATCAGGAGACTGCGCAGGCCATGTCCAAGGCGCTGGGCGAGCATGAGGTCGAACGACCTGAATACACGGACTCACGAAATGCCGGACGCGACCGCAGCACTAGCGAGCGGTTGACTCGAACCAAGGAACCGGTGGTGATGGATTCGGATATTCAAGGCCTGAAAAAACTGACGGGCTACGTCGGCTTTGCCGAGTCCGAACTCATTACGAAGTTCACCCTCACCCCCATCCCTTTCGTCAATCGAAACGAGGCTTTCGTGGAAACCGAATCGTTGCGCACTCGCAGTGCCGCCGCACGGCTTCGCGCGGATGATATCGAGCCAACCCCATGGGATATGAACGATGCTCTCCCATCAGATCCTACACAGAAGTAGCGCGGCAAAGTCCGGGCACTACTATGCCGAGCAAAAGGACGATTACTATGCCCGCGATGGCAACAACGCCCAGTGGCAGGGCGCCGGCGCCAAGGCCCTGGGCCTGACTGGTGAAGTCAGCCGCGACCAACTCGTGGCCGCCATGCGCGGCGACTTCAAGCGCTGGTTCGGCGAGGACCTGGGCCTATCGGACTCGATCCGCAAGGACGCCAAGGCGCGGGCCGCGCTGGACATGACTTTTTCGGCGCCCAAGTCGATCAGCATTCAATCGCTAGTGGGCAAGGACGCGACCGTCCTGGCCGCGCACGACCACGCGGTGACCCGGTCGCTGGACTTCATGGAAAAGGAGCTGCTGCGCGCCCGGCAAAAGGTCGACGGCGTCTCCCACACCGAGAAAACGCAGAACGCGATCATCGCCAAATTCCGGCATGAGACGGCCCGGCCGACCATGAAGGACGAGGCGGATCCCCAACTGCACACGCACGCCCTGCTCATGAACCTGACCCAACGCGCCGACGGCACCTGGGTCGCGCTCTCGAACGACGAGATCTACCGGGCCAAGCAGCTCCTGGATGCCGTCTACAAGAACGAGATGGCCGCCTACCTGCAGCACGCAGGCTATGCCTTGCGCTTCGAAGACGGCAATTTCGAGCTGGCCAACATCAGCCGGGCGCAGATCGAGCACTTCTCCAAGCGCGGGATGACCGTGGAGGCGGAGCTGGCCAAAATCGGGCAGACCCGCCAGAGCGCCAGTCGCGAACTCAAGCAGGCGATCACCCTGGCCACCCGCAAGGAAAAGCAGCCCGACCTCTCCCGCGCGGACCTGCAAGCTCGGTGGGAGCGAGATGCCAGAGAACTGGGCATCGACTTCTCCGCCGGCGGCCGTGGCAAGCAAACTGGCCAGGAGCTGGATCGAGATCGGCCTGGCTCAGAGGCTGGTGTGGATGCAGGCACGGCCCCTGCCGCGCCAGGCCCGGGCCGCCAGCCTGGCCAGGAATCTGAGCCGGATTCCGGTCGGGACACGGCCCCGTCCGATCCGACGCAAACGACCAGGCAGTTGCGCGGCCGTGTGGCCGACGAGTGCATGCGCTGGGCGATAGCCCATTTGACCGAGCGTGAATCGGTCACCACGGAGAAGATGCTGATTAGCGCCGCCATGGAACATGCGCGGGGCACGGGCGTATCGATCTACGAGATCCAGACCGCCTTGCGTGAAGCCGTTGGCCGTGGGCACCTGGTGCAAGGGGCGCCGGTGTATCGGCTGGATCAGGCCGAAAGCGAGATCCTGTCTCGCGATGCCTGGGTCGAAACCATGATCCGCCAAGGTTCGGCGCGAGAAGCTGCGCAGGCCAACGTCAAGCGGGCCATTCTCACCGGCGGCCTGATCCTGGACGACGTACGCCTGACAACCCAGGCGGCGCGCGAGCGCGAAAAGCGCATCCTGCAGATCGAGCGGGACGGGCGCGGGGCCATGGTGCCGGTCATGACGGGAGACCAGGCCAAAGCAGCGCTGGCCGATATCGGTCTGAAGCCGGGCCAGCAAAAGGCCGCCGAACTGATTCTGACCAGCGCAAACCGCGTGGTCGGCGTGCAGGGCCTGGCCGGCACCGGGAAATCCCATATGCTCAACCAGGTCAAGCAACTGGCCGAGGCCCAAGGCTATACCGTGCGCGCGGTCGCCGCCTACGGCACGCAGGCCAAGGCGCTGGAGCTGCTCGGTGTTGAAGCCAACACCATTGCCTCCATGCTGGAAGCGCGTTCGGCCCGGGCTGCCAATCCTGCCGCCGGCACCGGCGAGACATCGACGGCTCCTACCGCGCCGGCGTCGGTTGCGGCCGGCAAGGGGAAGGGCTTCTGGAAACTTTTCGCCCCAATCGGGAAAATGGCGGGCAAGAAGTCGCCCTCGCCCGTTCTGCGCAAGCAAGATCCCGCCACGCGCGCGGGCGGGCCTGCCGCTGGCCACGAGGGCGCGAAACGCGAGCGGTTCCAGCTCGATGAAAAAACCATCCTGGTGGTCGACGAGGCTGGGGTTGTGCCGACCCGCCAGATGGAAAAGCTCCTGCAGCGGGCCGAGAAAGCCGGGGCGCGGGTCATGCTCCTGGGCGATCAGGCGCAGACCAAGGCGATCGAGGCCGGCCGGCCCTTTCATCAGCTGCAGGACGCCGGCATGCAGACCGCGCTCATGGGAGACATCATCCGTCAGCAGGATCCGATTCTCAAACGGGCCGTGGAGGTGGCTGCGGTCGGCCGCGCCTCCGAGGCGCTGCACATCATCGAGAGCCGGCTCAATGCCGTGCACGAGATCGAGGACAAGGACGATCGCTATAGCGCCATTGCAAATCGGTACGCGCAGCTGGAGGCCGACGTGCGGCGCCAGACATTGATCGTCACCGGCACGAACGATTCTCGCAACGCGATCAATGACCTGGTCCACGATGCCCTGGGCCTACAGGGAAAGGGACGCGAATGCACCATGCTCACGCGGATCGACACCACGCAATCGGAGCGCCGATCAGCAAAGTATTACCGCCTGGGGGACATCATCCAACCCGAGCGCACCTATCAGGGCGGCAAGCTCGCGCCAGACAACCACTATGCGGTGGTTGGCATCAATGGAGCGAAAAACCGGCTGACCGTCAAACACCTGGTGACGGGCGAAACGGTCACGTTCAATCCGCAGCGCACGACCAAACTGTCCGTGTACCAGAAGGTGCTTGCCGAGCTTTCGGCCGGCGACTGGGTACGGGTCACGCGCAATGATGCCAAGCTCGACATCCGCAATGGCGAGCGCTACCAAGTTGCGCAGGTCAGTGAGCAAGGCGTGACGCTGTCGGCCGTCGGCGAGGATGGTCAGGTGACCCGGCAGGTGACGCTCACCGGTGGCGCCGAAGCCGCACCGTTGCACCTGGACCGCGCCTACGCGTCGACAGTGCATAGCGCCCAGGGACTATCGGAAACCGGCGTCATTCTGAATCAGGAAAGCACCTCGCGCACGACCAAGCGCGATGTGTTCTACGTCGGGATTTCGCGGGCCAAGCACTGGATCGATGTGTTCACGAACGACAAGACCAAGCTGCCCTTCGCGGTTGACCAACGCGAAGATAAGTCGGCCGCGCTGGACATTGGCGTCATTGCCAAATCGCCCAGCCGCGAGCGACGTGCCGAGCATGGCATCTAACCATTCAAATAGGACTGAGAAGATGGAGTTGTTGATTTGTCAGGCAGGTGATCCGGCGCAGATGACGCCGAAAATCATGCACATGAATCGGGGAGATAACGATGGAACATGACGCCCTCACCATAAAGCAGATCGAGGCCGCGATCAACCGGCTGCGCGAGCGCGCCCCGGGTGATGGCGTGACACTGGCGCCTGGTGTTGCGCAGCTGGCCGGTCTTTACGGCCGGATGATCTGGTTTCACTTGGCCAGCGTTTCGGCGGCTTCGCTGACGGCCGATGAAGCGTCCGCGCTGTCCGCTGCAGCCTAGCCGCTATCCTCATCCCCCTGGAGTTTTTGCATGACTGTTTCGAACTATCCTCCCCGGCGCAAAATTGCTCAGCGAAGCGGCACCAGCCTGGCCGCCCTGCTCGCGGCGCTGTTTCTGATTACCCCGGCTCCCAGCGCCTACGCCGCGTCCACCAGTTGCCCGGCCAACTTCTTCGGCGGCCAGGCCCCCGATCTGGTCAATGCCAAACTGGCCGCCCGTACGTATGCCTTGTGTTTTTCCGAATTTGCTGTGCTGGATTCGGGGTTGACGCGCACGCCGTTGTATTCGGCCGACCGGCTGACGGCCCAGCGCATCGCGCAGGCGAGCAGGCAGCGCCGCGCCGATGCTGCGGATACGTTCCACGAAGAGACGCGGCTGCCTGCTCAAGACCGGGCTCGACTCTCGGACTATGCTCGTAGCGGCTACGACCGTGGGCACATGTCGCCCAACGGCGACATGTCCAGCGCCGCTGCACAGGGCGAATCCTTCACGCTGGCCAACATGGTTCCGCAGAACGCCGATAACAACCGGCATCTGTGGGAAGGGATCGAGGCCACAACGCGCAGCCTGGCCTCCCGATACGGCGAGGTTTATGTGGTTACCGTGCCGATCTTCGCCGGCGCGCAGACCCAGTGGCTGCACAACCGCGTGGCTATACCGGCCAGGCTCGCGAAGGCGATCTATGTGCCTGCGCTGCGCGGTGCGGCCGTCTACCTGACGGACAATGCACCTGGCATGCAATGGCAGACGATTTCCGTCGCTCAGCTGCGTGATCTGTCCGGCATCGATGCTTTCCCTGCGCTCGCCGAGCCGGTCAAAGAGGCGGCGATCAACCTACCCGAACCCAAGCCCTTCAGCCAGAGCCATGAGCCGAGGTCGTACTCGGGTGAAAATGAGGGGAAGCGCTATTCCAACACGCTTCTCTTTCATTCGTTCAAGCAGCTCATGCGCTAGGCCCAGCACCAGGAAATCCAACATGACATTCCATCCCTTCGCCAATGAATCGGACGCGCTTTCACTGGGTGGCCTTTCCGTCGAAAACCACGTCGATCGCATTGCCGTGTTCGGTGACGTCACGGTCACCCGCGACAAAACAGGCTTAAAGCTTGCGCGGGACCTGGCCCAGTTGATCAACGTCGTGGTGAGTTCGCTCGAGGCCGATAAGACCCTGCCGGATACCATTGCGCCCGACCAGGCGCCGACCGGCGGACGCGACCCATTTGCAGGTTGATGCCTGCGCTCGGCAGATGTTCATCGACTCTCCCCATTGAACATCGGTTCTGGTATGAAGACCGACGCCAACAGTGCACCCAGCGCCATCAGCAAGACCCCGCCCATGGGATGCGTCAGGGCCGACACGGCAGGTGCGCCGAAAGCAAGGGATGCATGCGGCGCAGCAGGCCGATCTCCAGCACTCGGGCGCCGACCTGCACCGGCCCCATCAAGGTGCCAACGGCGACGGCTGCGGCAAGCGTTGCGCCGGTGGGCATGAGCAACTTCGTGAATTGACAGGTGAGGTCCGGCGCATAGAATAGCAGCAGCCAGGTTGAAGCGCCACTGCACGTCGATTTAGTGCTAGGCTGAATCGACATTCAAGGTATCCAGAAGGCAAGGGATGCGAGGTGAATGAAGGCGAGGAAGTTGTCGGGCTTTCGGTCGTAGCGTGTTGCGATGCGCCGGTATTGCTTGAGCCGCGCGAAGCAGCGCTCGATCCGATTGCGCAAGCGATACCGGGCCTTGTCGTAAAAGCGAGGTTGCTGGCAAGTTCTCGGTGGGATGACCGGTTCGCTGCCCTGTGCCCGTAGGTGCTCGACGAACTCGCGACTGTCGTAGCCCTTGTCGGCCAACACGTAGCGGCACTTCAGACCGGCCAGCAGGGCACTTGCCTGGGTGATGTCGTTGCGCTGGCCGCCGGTCAGGATGATGCGCACCGGCCGCCCCTGCCCATCGACAGCTAGGTGGATCTTGGTGCTCAGGCCTCCTCGGGAACGCCCCAGAGCCGAGTCCGGCGCCCCCCTTTTCCGGTCGCCGCCTGTGCATGCGCCCGGACAATGCTGCTGTCGATCATCAGGTACTCATTGTCCCGATCCCGCGTCAGCGCCTGGAATATGCGCTCCCACACCCCGTTGCTGGCCCAACGGGTGAAGCGCTTGTGCACACTCTTGTACTGCCCGTAACGGCTAGGCAAATCACTCCACCGTGCCCCCGAACGCAGCACCCACAGTACGCCATTGACGAACAGTCGGTTATCTTGGGCCGTGCGCCCCGGGTCGCCTGCCTTGCCTGGCAGCAGCAATTCGATGCGCTCCCACTGGGCTTGGCTAAGTTCGTAACGACTGGGGCGGGGATGCATTTGCTTGGACATCCCTTCATTTTAAAAATGAATGTCGATTCAGCCTAGAACTGCAAATCCATGTGAAAATTATTGTGTAGGCATTCTGGCGCTGGAGGTCAAATGCAATCCAAGGAACACTGGGAGCAGGTCTATACGACCAAGGCGGCGACTGACGTAAGCTGGTTTCAGGAACACGCTCAGCGCTCGGTTCACCTCATCGAGCAAACCGGGACTGCCAAGAACGCCAGCATCATCGACGTCGGCGGCGGCGCTTCGACGCTGGTCGATGACCTTCTCGGTCAGGGCTATTCGAACATCACGGTGCTCGACCTTTCCGAGACCGCATTGGCGGCGGCCAGTGCACGCTTGGGCAAGCGTGCGCGCGACGTCGCTTGGCTCGCAGGCGACATCACGCAAATCGAACTCCCTCGGCATGCCTACGATGTCTGGCATGACAGAGCAGTCTTTCACTTTCTCACGACCCGACAGGAACGGGAGGCTTACGTCCATGCCGTTCTTCGCGCCGTCAAACCTGGCGGTTACGTTATCGTGGCCACCTTTGCAGAGGATGGCCCGGAAAAGTGCAGCGGCCTACCGGTGATGCGCTACAGCGCCGACGGGTTGCATGCGCAGTTTGGCGCTCCGTTTACGCTCTTGCAGTGCGAGCGCGAGGAACACCACACGCCTTTCGGCACGGTCCAGAAATTCAACTACTGTCTGTGCCGCATGGCGTCCAACTGAGCGACTTGTGCCGCCCGCCCGACTTAGATACGGGTCCTGTGAGTTCCGTCCTCATGTGCCACTGCCTTCCGATTCGTTTGCATTTGAGCCTGTGGCGCCCTTGTTCGCGATGCGGCGGGTGAAACTTTACGGTCATGCCTTATGACCTGTGCAGCACCCACGCTGCTGCTGGATCGGCGGGCATGGCACCGAACCGAAAGAGCAGTACACGCAGCAATCGCCCGGCTTGGGCCTTAGCAGTGAATGACAAACCCGGCACTCGTAGTAGAACTGGCAGGCATCGGTTGGCATGGCCTCCTGTTGGGTATGGCCGCAGCGCGGGCAGGTCAGCACGGATTCGAGGATGACGGCGCTCATCTTGGCATCACTTCTTCACCGTGGACGGATAGCCCGCGTTCGTGGTGGCCTGGATCAGTGCATGAGGCTGAGTCTTGTCCGGATCATAGGTGGCGGTCGCGGTCTTCTTGGCAAAATCGACCTGAACAGCACTCACGCCGGGCACCTTCTCCAGCGATTTTTTGACCGTGATCGGGCAGACCTCGCAGGTCATGTTCTGCACGTCGAGGGTGACAGTTTTAGGCGTTGCGGCTAATGCCGCAAGAGGGAAGGCCGCGAGCGCGGCCAGCAGCAGCTTACGCATAGGAATCTCCTTTCAGTAGAACAGCGGGGCCAGCCACGGCACGGCTAACAGACCGAGCAACACGACCGCAACAAGCCAGAACACAAACCACTGCCGTGAGCGCGTGCGTGGCCCGGCGCAGGGCGTACCGGGCAGGCAGACCTGTGAAGCCGAGTAGAGCTTGCGGAAGGCTAGCCCGAGGAACAGCAGCGTCAGGCCGATGAAGATGGGCCGGTACGGCTCCATCGCCGTAAGGCGGCTCACCCATGCGCCGCCGATGCCAAGCGCGAGCAGCATGAGCGGGCCGACACAGCACACCGACGCGCCGATGGCGGCCAATGCGCTCGCGATCAGCGAACCTTTGCTGGTGAATTGCATGCCCGCCTCCTTGAACCTGATGACCTGAGTGTTACCTTATAAATGCCGTACTCAAGTACGGAGTCAAGGAGAACGTGATGGATGCGGAACTGACCATCGGCAAGCTGGCCGAATCTGCCGGGGTGAATGTGGAGACGATCCGTTATTACCAACGGCGCGGACTACTGGAAGAACCGCCCAAGCCGCCAGGTGAATACCGGCGCTATACCCGCGAGCAGGTCAAGCGAGTGCGCTTTATTAAGCGAGCGCAGGCGCTGGGCTTCACGCTGGATGAAGTGGGCGAGCTACTGACGCTGGATGCGGCGCGCGCTTGCAAGCAGACACGGGCGCTGGCCGTGCGTAAGCTAGGCCTGATCGAACAGAAAATGGCCGATCTTGCTGCGATGCGCAAGGCGCTGGGTGGATTAGTACAGCAGTGCGACACGGATGATGGTCGCGTGAGTTGCCCGATCATCAATGTACTGGCTCAGGATTAAGCGGCTTGTTCCATCGCTCCTCAAACCCGGAGGGCTGCGATCAACGGGCGAGCATCCTCTTGCTCGGCTTACTGCCCTTACTTGTGGCTTTGTCATGCTTGGTAGGCACTTCGTGCCCATCCGTTGATGGTGACAGTGCTTTGGGGCGTGAACGCCGCTGTCGTCGGGCTGCTGGCAATTGATCTGGACGGCACGTTCGCTTTTGGTATAGTGCTAAAAGAAGGTCAATCTGATTGACAAGGCTTTCGTTCAACCGCCCTAATGCGCACCGCACTTCGCTTTCTTCTGTCGCTGCTGGTCTGCGTCGCCCTGGTGGCGCAGGCAGATGCTTCGTTGCCGGCGCCAGGAGGATGCCCGATAAATTCGGCCATGATGACGGGTTCGATGAACATGACGGTCAATAAGCAGTTATCGAAAGCCGCTCACACGCCAATGGGCAAGCTCTGCACAGCCGCTGCGGCTTGCAGCCCAACGGTGCCGGTTCCCCAAGCTGCGTCCAGACTGCCCGACTCCCTCTATCAGCGGTTTCAATATCCGCTCATCGCCGCGCAATTCATTTTGCAGGACTTCCCTCAAGTTCTGCTGCGTCCCCCCAGGCTCGCCTGACTTCCTGTCCGTCCGCAACAGCACGGGGCGAGCTTTGTCGTGAATCAACATCGGTCGATTGACCGGTGGGATATTCTGCGATGCCGTTCGCTCCGCCTGCCCCTGCGGCAGATCTGACGTCGTTCGTCGTGGAGCCTTGGATGAAATGTAATCAAAACAGCCTGCGCGCCATCGTTGCGCGAGGCAAGCTGCTACCTGCAGCATTGAGTGCGGCCATAGCGCTTGCGGGTTCACTCGCGTTGCGCCCTGCCAGCGCAGCTGCCGTCGATGCGGTGCGCACCCCAATCGTCGCGCTTGCGATCGATGCTTCGAATCACATGCTGCTGAAGGCCACGGCCGAGGCCCTCTACCGAAGTGCCGACGATGGCCGGCACTGGGTGCGAATTGCGTTGCCACGGGTACACGGCCGCGTGGCCGCCATTACGACATCGGCGCGTCAGCTAGGCCTGCTGTACGTCGGCGGGCCCGGACTGGGTGTTTTCCGTAGCGAAAACGATGGCCAGACCTGGCAGCCGCGCAACACGGGACTGCCAGGCCGCGACGTCAAGGCGCTGACCTTACACGCAGACCAGGCCAGTACGGTCTACGCCTACGTGTCCGGGCGAGGGATATTCCGGAGCCAAAAGAATGGATTGCATTGGCGATTGATGGATCACGGGCCGCGCGAGTCCATCATCCAGTTCGTTCACTCGAACATGCCAGGCAGTATGCAGACAGGCTGGTTGTTCGCTGCGACCTCGAACGGCATCGGCCGTTCAATGGACTGCTTTTGCGGCTGGCGCAACGCCGGCGGACTGACCGGAAAAATCAACGCCGTCGCCTACAACCCACGTCAACCCCAGCAGGTTTACGCTGCGATGGGCAACAAACTGCTCCTGAGCCGCAACGGCGGCGAACAATGGGCGCCCTTGAACGCGCCTGGTCCGGTCATCACGGCGTTGTTGGTCGCGCCGGACGGCGTGCTCTACGCCGCTGGCGGCGCGACATTGTTCCGCAGCTCGGACCATGCAGCGACATGGGAGCGGCTCGATGGTTAGGCGAATTCCGCTTGCCGTAGCCGGCGTGCTTTCACTGGTATCCGTGACCTATGCCCATGAGCCATCGGTGTCGGCGGAACAGGGCGACCTGCTCAAGGCCGGTCGGGCGATTTATCAGCAAAATTGCGCGTCCTGTCACGGGGTTCATGGCGAGGGCGAGCCGAACTGGCAGCATCCGGATGTCCTAGGGGAGATGCCCGCACCGCCACATAACGCGAAAGGCCATACGTGGAAGCACAGCGATGACATGCTGTACCGGCTCGTGCACGACGGCTGGCGCGATCCGTTCAACAAGACCACCCGTCTGACCATGCCGCCCTTCGGAGCGAAGCTGACCGCCCTCGAAATTCGTGGCGTGATCGAATACCTCAAGACGATGTGGACACCTGAGCAACGGGATTTCCAGCGCGCGGAAAGTCGACAGTCGCCGTTTCCGCCCGAAGCACGCTGACGAGGGGAACATCATGAAAATGCCCGCCTATGTGATTTGGTCTAGTGGTCGTAAAGCATTCTCGGCAATGGGAGCCATGCGCTTTCCCACGCTTGGGTTCCCTCAGTGACGAGTATGTCGATATGACGTCCTTGCTTATCGTTCAGATTCTGATCGCGCTCGGCGCAGGCGCGCTGCTCAACCTCACGCCCTGCGTGCTGCCGGCCATCCCGCTCAAGGTTCGCGCGATTCTGCGCGAAGCGGGAGAACGGCTGGGTGCGCGCGTGACGTCGGCCGCGCTGTTCATCGCAGGATCGGTGCTTTTCTTCGCCGTGCTGGGCGTGGCCACTGCGCTGTTGCACTGGCAGTGGGGTGTCCTCTTTCAATCGCGCACCGTGTTGATTCTGCTCAGCACGCTGCTTTTCGTGCTGGCGATGGTGAACTTTCGCTGGCGGGGCTTGCGCCTGCCAGCGGCGCTTGCGTCGATGCACGGCATGCGGTTTCTCGAGCCTTTTGTCTCCGGTTTGATCTGCGCGCTGCTCTCCACACCGTGCACGGGTCCGCTGCTCGGCGGTGTGCTGGTGTTCTCGCTTGCCCAATCCACGCCCAACATCGTCATCACTTTCATCTCGATTGGTGTCGGACTCGCATTGCCCTATGCGCTGCTGATTCTGCGGCCTGCGCTACTTCAGCGCCTACCGCGCGCCGGAGCCTGGTCCGAGGTGGTGCGTCAGAGTTTTAGCTGGATATTGCTTGGCGCGGCGATCTTCTTCGTGCGTAGTGTCGTGCCTGCGGCGTGGGAACGGCCGCTCTGGATTGCCTTCGGTATCGGTATGCTGACTTGGGCGGTTGCGGTCTTCGTGCGCAGCAAGGATGCCAGTTCGCAACGCGCGGTGGCCGTCATCGGTGTCATGGCGGTAGCGCTGCTGTCCGTCGGCATCGGACTCCCTCGGGCGCAAACCATCCCCTGGCAGCGGCTGCGCGACAGCGAGGTCGCGATGCTGCCGGCCCTCGGGCGTCCAGCCATCGTCGAGTTCACGGCGCAATGGTGCATCAACTGCAAGATTCTTGAACACACGGTCTACCAGACCGACAACCTTGTCCAGACCATTCGCCGACAGAACATCATGCCGTTTCAGGTCGACCTGACGCGGCCTGATCCGGCACTTGAACGACTACTTGCCTCTTACGGAGGCGCGGGGCTGCCGTTCCTCGTCGTGCTCGATCGCGACGGCCACGAGGTGCAGCATTTTTCCGGATTGTTTGCCAGTGGAACTCTCGTGGACACGGTCAATGCACTGCAAATAAAGGGAAATCCTTGATGAAAACGCGCATCAACCAGCTCGTTGCTGCGGCCGCCGGGGTTGCTGTACTGGCAGGCATCGCCGTGTTCGCCAGAACGCAGTTCGACACGCTATTTCATTCGACATTCGCCACCTTGGGCGGACGAGAGATGATGGACTCGTCCAGATACGTGAGCGCGTCCGTTGCCGGGCATGGCCAGCACACCGCACTGACATTGCACATCGCCTCCGGCTGGCACGTGAACGCCAATCCCGCGTCGCTCGAATACCTCATCCCCACAACCCTGTCGATCGAGCGCAATGGCGCGTTACGCGAGATTAAGGCCGTCTATCCGCCTGGACGAAACAGCGGCGTCGTGCTCGACGGCAAGGACATCCAGGTCTACGAAGACGGGACAGTCATTCCGTTCTCGGGCCTCATGCCGGGCGAAGGCGACCGTATCGTGGTGCGCGTGCAAGCCTGCAACACGAAAGGCATTTGTCTTCCTCCGGCGGATGTCGCTGCCTCGAACGATAAAACCTGATTCACCAGATCCAATCATTTCCACCGATGAAGGAGTGCCTTATGCGTTACCTGAAAATAGTCCTACTGGCGATGCTCGCCCTTTGTGTCCAGGCGCCCGCGCTGGCGCAGAGCGTGCCCGTGACGCTGTACAAGAACCCGAATTGTGGCTGCTGCGATGCCTGGGCGAAAGACCTCCAGGCGAATGGCTTCAAGGTGAACATCGTCAACACAGAAGACCTGGCATCGGTCAACGAGCATTACGGCGTGCCTGAAAACCTTGAGGGATGCCATACGGCGTTCATTGGCGGCTATGTGATCGAAGGGCTGGTTCCCGCGCAGTACATCAAGGCCCTGCTGAAGCAGCATCCGGCAACCAGGGGTATTGCGCTGCCCGGCATGCCCACAGGCGTGCCCGGGATGCCGGGCGCCCGTTCGGGACCGCTCACCATCTACTACCTCGAATCGGGGGCCACACCCAGAATCTTCGCAACCTTTTGAATAGACCATGACCGGCTGTTCATCCGCTACTGGCGCAATGTGCAACGGTTATGAATTGCTTTTCCTCAACCAAACGGAATCTTGAGGATTCCACGGAGTGCGACATGAACACGAAACAACTCTCGCTGGCCATCATTTTCGCCCTGGCCATTGGATCGGCCGGAATCGCCGAAGCGGCAACCAACCCGCCGGCGGCCCAGGAAACAGCGCCGTCCACGATGGCTTCAGGCGGCAAGGCAATGATGGGGCATAGCGGCATGGGGATGATGGGGCATGGCGGTATGGACATGATGGCCATGGGCAATTGCCCGATGATGGGTGGCGTCCATCTAAGCGGCAAGGACGCCATGCTGATGCGTGCAGACATGCTGCAGGAAATGAGCAAAATTATGCGCAAATACGCAGACAAGGCGGGCAATTGACCCTTTCATAGCCCCTTGATACCTCATTCAAGGCGGCCCAAGCAGGAGATTTCCATGAAATGCAATCTGAAAACCATGCTGAGAATCGCGGCCTCCCTGATGGCAGTCTTTGCCATCGGATACTGGGCGGTACCCGGATATCGGGCAGCGATCCTGGGCTTGATCCCCTTTGCTACCGCGTTGCTCTGCCCGATATCGATGCTCATCATGATGTGGTTTATGCATCGCCGGGAAGAACCCCACAACCGGTCGGATTCGCCCGCAACGTCGAACAGCCCATCGCCAGGTCAACATACACGCTGACGGCGGGCCGATAATCCGTGCGCGATGGGGCTCACCCCGTCGCGCCGGCATCATGAGGAAAGCGCAAAATGAATGACAGCTTATGGCTTCTCAAAGCCATCGTTATCGTGCTCGCGGTGATTGGGCTCTTTGCCGCGCTGGGCATCGCCGGTATGGCTGTGATGCACTTGGACATGATGCACGGATGGCACGCGTGCCAGGACGCGATTCGCGCATGGCGATAGTGGACCCCGGCCGCGACGATGGTGGGAAGTAGACCTATCCCAGGTGGGTATGCCGTTGGCCGGGCATCTCCGGCTCCATCGCCGTCAGGCCTCGCAGAATGCCGCAATCGTCCATCGCGCGTTCTGTCTGGCACTGACCCCGCAAGGCATGGAGTTGGTCACGCAAATGCAGTAGCTCAGCGATGCGAGCATCGACGTGGCCGAGGTGTTCGTCCAATAGGTCGTTGACCGCGCCGCAGCCCTCGGGCGGGTCATCCATCATGGCTAGTAGCGCGCGGATCTCATCATGCGTCATGTCCAGCGCACGGCAATTGCGGATAAAGCGCAGCCGCTCCATGTGGGTCGAGCCGTAATGCCGGTAATTTCCATCGGTCCGGGCGGCCGGCGGTAGCAACCCGGTTTTTTCATAGAAGCGAATAGTTTCCGGGGTGGTTTTGGCGGCCTGCGCAATCTCACTGATTTTCATGGCATTCCCCAATAAAGGGTTGACCTTGTAGTTACTTTAAGGTTTCTACTAGACCATGAAATCACCAGGAAATCCACTGTCATGGCCGAACATCACCATCACGCCCAGCGTCAGGCATCCCCCGAAACCTGCAAAGAAGACCTCTGCTGCGCCTCTGAATCTCATGATCATGGACATAGTCATGATCACGCGCATGAAGAGCATGCCCACCACCATGATGCCTGCTGCACATCAGCCGAGCCTGTGGCTTTCCAGCCCAGGATGGCAGCGGCCGTCGCCGGTGGCTTCAAGACCCCTATCCGCATCATGCAGATGGACTGCCCTACCGAAGAACGGTTGATCCGTGACAAGCTCGCGGGTCTGTCGTCGGTCAAGGAACTGGATTTCAACTTGATGCAACGCGTGCTGACGGTGGTGCACTCGCCCGATGGGCTCTCTCCGGTTCTGGATGCCATTCGTTCTCTGGGCTACACGCCTGAGCTGCCCGAGGCAGACGGCACGCTGGCCCAGACCCGGGAGATCCGCAAACCCTGGTGGCCACTGGCCTTGGCTGGCCTGGCCGCGGTGCTGGCCGAAGTTGCCGGTTGGGTGGGCCTGCATCCCGCGGTTCCTGCCGTACTGGCCGTGCTGGCGGTGGCGGGCAGCGGCCTGACCACTTACAAGAAAGGCTGGGTGGCGCTGCGCAACCTGAACCTCAACATCAATGCGTTGATGAGCATCGCCGTGACCGGCGCGCTCATTCTGGGCCAGTGGCCGGAAGCCGCCATGGTGATGGTGCTGTTCGCCGTGGCGGAGCTGATCGAGGCTCGCTCCCTGGATCGCGCCCGCAACGCTATTTCGGGCTTGATGCAGCTGGCGCCGGAAACCGCCACGGTGCGCCAGGCCGACGGTTCGTGGTTGGCCGTAGAAACCCGGCAGGTTGCGGTAGGCAGTCAGGTGCGCGTGATGCCCGGCGAGCGCATCAGTCTGGACGGCGAAGTGATCAGTGGCCGCTCGGCCGTCGACCAGTCGCCCATTACCGGCGAGAGCCTGCCGGTGGATAAGACCAAGGGCGATATGGTGTACGCCGGCACCATCAATGCCTCGGGTTCGTTCGAATACCGAGTCACTGCCGCGGCCAATCAGACCACGCTGGCGCGCATCATCCACGCAGTCGAAGAAGCCCAGGGCGCCAAGGCGCCGATGCAGCGCTTCGTCGACAAGTTTGCCCGCCTCTACACACCCGCCGTCTTCGCCCTCGCACTGCTCGTGGCTGTCGTGCCGCCGCTGCTTCTGGGCGGGAATTGGTTCGATTGGGTCTACAAGGCGCTGGTGATGCTGGTCATCGCCTGCCCTTGCGCGTTGGTGATCTCGACGCCGGTGTCCATCGTCAGTGGGCTGGCCGCGGCCGCCCGCCAAGGTATCCTGGTCAAGGGAGGCGTCTACCTGGAGGAAGGCCGCAAGCTGGCCTGGCTGGCGCTGGACAAGACCGGCACCCTTACCCACGGCAAGCCCGTGCAGACGGCCTTCGGCGCTTTGAACGGCGGCGACGCCGAACGCCTGCGCCGCATTGCCGCCAGTCTTGCGGCGCGCTCGGACCATCCGGTATCGAAGGCTGTTGCCCACGCGGCGCAGGCCGATGGCATTCCTCTGGAGAGCGTGGACGCATTCGAAGCTTTGCCCGGCCGAGGCACGCAAGGCATCATCGGCGGTACGGCGTATGCGTTGGGCAACCATCGGCTGGCCCATGAGCGCGGCGTGTGTACCCCCGAACTGGAAGCGCGTCTCGATGCGCTGGAACGGCAAGGCCAGACCGTCGTGGTGCTGCTGGACGCGGGTCAGGCTTTGGCGTTGTTCGCCGTAGCCGACACAGTCAAGGACAGCAGCCAGGCGGCGATCGCGGACCTGCACCAATTGGGCGTGCGCACCCTGATGCTGACGGGTGACAACTCTCATGCTGCCCAAGCCATCGCGGCGCAGGTCGGCATCGATGAGGCGCGCGGCAATCAACTGCCGGATGACAAGTTCCAGGCAGTTTCCGAGCTCGGCGCGCAAGGTCTGGTGGGTATGGTGGGGGACGGTATCAACGACGCCCCCGCGCTGGCCCGCGCGGATATCGGCTTTGCCATGGGCGCGATGGGTACAGGCACTGCCATCGAGACGGCCGATGTGGCTCTGATGGATGACGATCTGCGCAAGATCCCGGCCTTCGTGCGGCTCTCCAGAGCAACCCATGCCGTGCTGGTGGAGAACATCGTCTTGGCGCTGGGGATCAAGGCGATGTTCCTGGTGCTCACCATAATGGGCCTGGGCACGATGTGGATGGCGGTCTTTGCCGATGTCGGGGCCAGCTTGCTGGTGGTCGGAAACGGCTTGCGGCTATTGCATCGCTAAGGGATAAGTTTATTGGGATAGTTATTGTTGAATGCGCAGATAGATCGGTCGCGGTGGGGACAGAGGTTACCCTCTGCCCCCGCACAGATCCGTACGTGCGGAATTACCGCATACGGCTCTTACCTCAGGTGATGACGCGGAATCTCTCTTCAGGATATGGGTGTGCTAAACGACATTGGGGTAAAAATCGACATACAAGAAGAGAAAACCTTGTCCAAGGGGAACGGTGACGCTGACTGCGGCATAGCTAAGCATGCCGCCACACGCGCCTGACTTCATCACTCAGGAACTAGCGTTGTACAAGCGCTGGCCGCGTGCAGCAATGCGTTGATGTCAGTCCTTCGGTTTGACAAAACGTAATGTCATGTTATCGCTTTCGCCGATCTCAAGATATTTTTCGCGATCCTGATCACCAAGCTTAAGCGTCGGCGGCAAATACCAGATGGGGTAACGGCCATTGTCCTTCGGATTTGCATTGATTTCGGATGTACCAGCAAGCCTGAAACCCGCCTGTTCCGCCTCGCGGATTGCATAGCTCTGCGGTACACGTCCCTTCACAGCGGCGTCAGCCACGCTTTCGCCGTTCTTGGCACGTTGCGCGACGATACCCAGCACACCGCCTGGCTTCAGGGCCTGATAAGCGGATCGGAAAAAGCGTTGCATAACCGCATTGGTTGTTTCGTTATGCACATTGAAATAGACGAAGTCGTGCAGATTCAGGAATGTCACGACCATATCGGCATAGTCCTCTCCACCGAGCGGCATGTAACCCGGCGGCTCGAAAGGTGTCATGGTGACCCGCCCATACACGTCCGGATCATCCGAAAGCTTTTTCTCGTATCTATCCGCCATCCGCCGGAAAAAAACACTGGGACTCGTCGTTGGTGGGGTGGCCTCCACAAGGTGCCCGTGCGCGCGAAGAAGGGGAGCCAGTATTTCCGTATACCAACCAGCGCCCGGCAGTACCTCGATTACGGTCATATCAGGCCGAATGCCGAAAAAATCTAACGTTTCGAGCGGATGGCGGTATTTGTCTCGCAATTTGAAAGAAGCGGTGCGCTGCGGCCCAGCGATGGCGGCTCTTATAACGGAGTCGACAGTTGGCGTTGTTTCCGCGAACGCGCGAAGCGGTACTGTTGCGACCAACGTTGTCAGTATCCACGCAAATCCAAGCTTGACGTTCGACATTCATCCTCCTGTTTGACGTACATCCTCTATAGAACTCGGGGCGTATCCAGTCATCGATTGTTCTTGGTGAAAGCCCCCTAATCAACACGATTCTGACTCGTCCCGACGCGTCGGAAAATACCGAAACAGATATGACATTCGGCCCGAGAAAGCTCGTCAGTCGATCAAGTTCTGTTGCCTAGTCGGTTCCGAAGCGAACGGATAGGAGAAACCGTGTTTATTCGAAACATCCGGCATCTGTGCCAGTGATTTCACCACGTCCAATCCGATGATAGCCAAACCTATCCTGTGAAACCGACGATGAGCGTCCTGAAAAATCGGCATTCCCATGCCGAATGGAATGCACCAGTTTTCTCACAGGTGCACGACAACATCGCACCCGTTCAACCCTTTCATTGCGACTGCCCATCCGTACGAATCGGGCATCGGCAGACTGTCCGGCATCTGCGCGATCCCTTTATTCCGCATCGCGTTCAAGCCATCGATGTCAATTTCAAGATAGAGTGAACCCCGCACGGCAGACAACCCCGCCAGTAGAACGCGCAAATAAGGCCTGCTCCGTACTCGTTCGCACCATAGTCCAAACAAGCCACTATTCGGCACGGAGATCACACTGATGCAATTGCGGCATTGCGCAAGCATCCGTGATTCGAATCAGGAGCCGCCATGATGATTCTCACCCTCATGGCTGCATGGGCGCCCTCAATCCTCAGTAAATCTACGGCCCGACTGTGCACGACGCAACTGACGGAATTGTAGGACGCTTCCCTTCGCATTGCAGCCATTCCGCATAGGAGGTCCATCGCTTGTGTCGTCAAGAGGATATCAACACCCTCGCCGCTCAGCGCATATTACCGGTATGGCCCAGTGAGTACCGACCGGGTTGCGGCCAAACCGTCAGGCCGTGCGGCTCCATGTCGACGGGGATCGATTTGACAACGCCCGTAGTCGTGTCGATCGAGTAGACCACATCGTCGAATCGACCCGATAACCACAGCGTCCTACCGTCCACGCTGACGTTGCCCATGTCGAAGCTGCCCCCGCCCGGAATGGGCCAGTTCGCGACGACCTTACGCGTCGCGAAATCAACTACCGAAATACTCCCCTTACCATGGTGCGGTCCATGGACCAGATTCGAACCCCGGTTCGCGACATAGAGCTTCGTGCCGTCACGGCTCGGATACAGGCCGTGCGTGCCCACTCCAGTCTTAATAAAACCAATCTTGGTGAAAGTGTTGCCGTCGACCAGATGGACCCCATCGGCAATCATGTCTGCAACATAGAACAGCTTGCCGTCGGGCGAAATACGAATATCCTGCGGCATGCCATGTTTGTCGAGCGTCAGGTACCCGAGCACCTTGTAGTTCGTCATATCGACCTTGACGAGTTTGCCGCCGAACTCGCAGGTGAAGATCGCGTACTTGCCGTCAATCGAGAAATCGGCATGGTTGATGCCCTTGCACTCTGGCGCGTTCACGCTGAACTTGAGCGCCATCGTGTGCGGGTCGCGGAAATCGAGTCGCTCGTGTGCCTCAGCGACGACGATCGCGTATTTGCCATCCGGCGTGAAGTACATGTTGTACGGGTCGTCGACCATGACCGCTTTACCCGGCTTGCCGGTCTTCGGATCAATCGGCGTCAGGCTTCCGTCTGTTCGGCCTTCGGCATTGTTCGTGACCCACAGCGTCTTTAGATCCCACGACGGCACAATATGCTGCGGACTGCGACCGACCGGGAACTTGTCGACGACCTTGTCCGTCGCGGGATCGATCACGTCGACATCGTCCGAGCGCAGATTCGGTACGTAGACGCGCGTCAGCGCGCCGGCTACCGCCGGGCTCAGGTGGCTGGCCCCCGCCTCGCTGTAGAGGTTCGCGGGGTTTGTCACCGACGGCATCCCGGGAATCGTCGTGACAGAGGCCGCCGACGCAGCTCCGGCGAACCATGCGGCAACAAGCGCAATGGCGACCGATACACGAGTCGATCTGCGGAGGAAATGAATCGGCATAACAGATTTCATGATCGAATGAAGAAATAGCAAGAGGAGGCGGGAGAAAGTCTGGCCGGTCACTGATGCGCAGTCGTCTCCTTCCTGATTGCATCGATCGTCTTCGACACGATCGCATCGACTCCGAGCTGGCCGATCGCGGCGCTCGAGCGGCGGGGGTCGCCGCCGTAGACGCCATCGGCCGGCCCAGGCTTCGGCGCCTTGCGCAGCGCGTCGAGCCGCACCATCTGCGGCGCGACAGCCAGAAGCAGCGATGTATCGGCGAGGCCAGCATGCGTTCCGATCTCGCCATCGGGATAACCGCGCTGGCGCAGGATCTGTGCATAGCCCGACGAACTTGCTCCGTAATACTCGGGCGGCACGAAAGCGCGAGCGCCCGATCCCGCCCATGATTTGTTCAATTGCTCGGCGACACGCCGCAGATCGTTCTGGTAGCCGCCATGGTCGCCGAGAAAGACGACGTGCGTGAAGCCATGAATCTTAAAGCTGCTCGCGGCGGATTCGAGCGTCTTCTCGAAGACGTCGTCGGGCACGGTGATTGTGCCGGGAAAGCGCATGTGCGAAGTGGGCGGTGCATAGCTACCCTCTGGCACGTAGGCGACCACCGGCGCGACAAGCGCGTTGCCGAGCCCCTCGGCAATGCGCTCCGAAAGTACGCGCACACGCTCGTTGTGCTTGCCAAGTGCGACGTAAGGTCCACTCTGCTCGGTTCCTCCGATCGGGATGAGGATCGTCGTCGTGCCCGCATGAACTGCATCGCGCAGTTCTGTCCAGGTGAGGTTCTCGATTCTCACCGTCTTCGGCACCTGGCCAAACGCGGCATGGGCAGCGACCAGCAGGACAGCGGACGCGAATATTTTCCGAAAAATAAGAGGCATTATGTAGGCGAAAGAAGCGCGAAGCGAAAATATGGCGCAGAAGTTTACATGGCTTCGAAGGTCAGAAGTCATTGCTTCGGAAGAAAAGTCGACACGGATTTGGGGGGGATCCGCAAATTCTTGTGGATGAAACTCTTCGGCGGCCCGCCGTCCGCACACGCGAAGATCACAAATTCTTGTGGGTCACCCCGCGCAAACAGCCCGGCCTACTGCCGCACAGAACGAAGGTCGCGTGGGGTATCCTTGGCGCCGAAGGATGAGCGCCGTCTACCATCGTTGTAGCGGTCCGGCCACACGGTCGTTCCAAGTAACGAAACACGGGAATGCCCCTTGACAGGGCAGAACCCCTCACTAACGATTCCCCATGAAGTTGCTCGTCATCGAGGACAACCACGCATTGGTGGCCAACCTGTTCGCCTACTTCGAGGCGCGTGGCCACGTCCTGGACGCCGCGCCCGACGGCGTCACCGGCCTGCGCCTTGCCGCGGCTAACCACTATGACGCAATCGTCCTCGACTGGACGCTGCCCCGCATGGACGGTGTGCGCCTCCTGCAGGCGCTGCGCCAAAGCGTGCGCAAGGACGTTCCCGTGCTCATGCTCACCGCCAAGGGGGAAACCGCCGACAAGATCGAGGCGCTGCGCACCGGCGCCGACGACTACCTGGTCAAGCCATTCGATCTCGCCGAGCTGGAAGCACGACTGCTGGCGCAGGTCCGTCGCGCCCGTGGCGAGGTGACAGACGCCCGGCTGCAGGTCTGCGATCTGGTGCTTGACCTGAGCACGGCCGAGATTTCGCGGGGCGGACAGTCGATCGCCCTGCAGCCGGCCACGCGCCGCCTGCTGGAGGTGCTGATGCGGGCATCGCCGGCGCTGGTGCCGCGGGAGCGTCTGGAGGAAATGCTCTGGGGCGACGATCTCCCCGACCGCGACCTGCTGCGCTCGCAGATGCATGTGCTGCGGCGGGCGATCGACGTGCCTTTCGCGCTCAAGCTGCTGCACACCGTGCCGCGGGCTGGCTACCGCCTTGCCGCGGCCACTGATGACGACGACCATGAAGACGACTAGCCTGCGCGTGCGCATTACCGCCGGGCTGCTGCTGTACGCGGCGGTCCTGAGCGCGGCTCTGATTGCGGTGGGCGCATTTCTGAACGACCGTCATGAACGCCTGGTATGGATGAGCCTGCTTGGCGACGTGATGGTGCGCGACCTGAGGGCTGCACACATCCCAGCCGGCGAGATCAATCCGCCCAAGGTGCGCCTGATCGATCTCGACTCGCCCGCCGCGGCGAGCCTTCCTTCCGAGGTGCGCCGTCTAGGGCCGGGTCTGTACGACGACATCGACCCCGAGGACCTTCCCTACGCGGTACTGGTGCAGGACGTGCAGGGTCACCGCATGGCCGCGCTGATCGACATCTCCGCCCAGCGCGCCCAGGAGCGCCGCCTGGCTGACCTGCTCGACGCCGTTGTCGCCGTCGGACTGGGCCTGCTGATGGCCGCTACCTGGTGGCTCGCCGGCCGGCTGCTGCGCCCGGTTTCGCGTCTGGTTGACTCTGTACACGCTCTCGACCCGTCGCGCCGCGAGCAGCGTCTCGTGCCGGGGTACCGGCTGCAGGAGATCCAGGTTCTCGAGACGGCGTTCAATGGATATCTCCAGCGCCTGGATGGCTTCGTGCTTCGCGAGCGCGAGTTCATCGACACCGCGAGCCACGAACTGCGCACCCCGATCTCGGTAATCGCAGGCGCCGCACAGGTGCTGGAGGCCGAGCCGCTTGCTGCCGACGGCCGGCGGGCGCTGCAGCGCATTCGCCTGACGACTGAGGCCATGCAGGACACGCTGGCTGCCCTGCTGCACCTCGCCAAGGAGCCGTCGCCGCCCGCCGCGCTGGCGCCCCTGGCGCTGGAGGGATGGCTGCCCGACCTGATCGCCGACTATCTTCCGCTGATCGAGGGCAGGCCGCTGACCCTGGAGGTCGGCCCCATCGAGCCGGCTGCTGTGCGTGTCGTGCCAGCGATCGCCGCGATGATCTTCGGCAACCTGCTGCGCAACTCCATCGAGCACACCCAGGCGGGCCATCTGGAGGTCGCGCTGCGCGGCGGCGTGTTCTCGATCGACAGCCGCGGCGAGCCGCTGGACGCCGCCGCCGTGGCCCGCCTGTACCGCTCGCTCGCGCTGGCCGAGGCCGGCCGCGCCCACGGCGCCGGCCTCGGCCTGTACCTGGTGCAGCAGTTGTGCGAGCGGCTGGGCTGGGCCCTCACGTATGCCCACAGCGAAGCCGGTGAACTGCAGGTGCGTCTGGATCTGCATCTCCGCAACGACGGCGGAGCTGAGCGTCCCCAGGGCCGGGCCGAGCCCGGCCTGCCCTCCCTGGGGGTCAAATAGCCTTGGGGCGACCCAGCGGCTATTTGAGAGCCGACGACAAATTGACGACACCCGCGTTCCTAATATGAGGTTTTCCCCTTAATGACGCAACGCGATGAACACTCGTCTGCTGGCCACGTTGCTCGCTACAGTGCTGCTTGCCGGATGCGCGAGCTACACGCCCCGGCCGCTCGATCCGGTCAAGACCGCGGCGGCGCTGAACCGGCGCAGCCTGACCGATCCCCGTTTGCTGCGCTTCCTCGCGGCCGAGCAGCACCGCGATGGCTCGCCGCGCTGGGATCTCGACACTCTGGCCCTGGTGGCTGTCTACGAGCGGCCGAACATGCCACTGGCCGAGGCGAGGCTGCGCGAAGCCCGAGGCGGTGAGACGACCGCGGCGGCGCTTCCCAACCCGACGCTGTCGATCGCGCCGACCTATGACATAACCACCTCGGCCTCGCCCTGGACTGTCGGCCCCATCGTCACCTTCCTGATCCAGTCCTGGGGAGCCCGCCCCGCGCGCATCGCCCGGGCGCGTGCCCGGACTGAGGAGGCACGGCAGGCGATTGCCGTCACCGCCTGGCAACTGCGCGGTCAGGTGAGCACGGCCATGCTCGACGCATGGTCCGCCCAGGAGGCCACGATGCTCGCCTCTCGGCGCGTCGCGCTTGCCGGCAGCTATCGCCAGGCCGTCGCGCAGCGCTACCGGACCGGCATGGTCTCGGCGGCCACGTTGACGACGGCCACGCTCGCCCAGAACCAGGCCGAACTGCAGTTCGCCTCGGACCAGCGGGCCGTGCGGCTGGCGCGCGCAAGCCTGGCCGCGGCGCTCGGCCTGCCGACAGATGCGCTCGACGGCGTCGACCTCGACATGAGCGGAATCACCCACCCGCGACAGCCGGGCAGCTTGAAGCCCCTCATCCACGCGGCGCTTACCACCCGGCCCGACGTCCTGGCTGCCCTTGCGCACTACGCCGCGGCGGAAGCCGCACTGCGCCTGGCGGTCGCGCAGCAGTACCCGGCGATCGACATCGGCCCCGGCTATCACTACGACCAGGGCGACAACAAGTTCATCTTGTCGATCTCCCTGCCGCTGCCCGTCCTCAACCAGAACCAGGGCCCGATCGCCCAGGCCCGTGCCGCCCGACGCGTCGCTGCGGAGCAGTTCCTCGCCACCCAGACCAAGGTGCTGGCCGAGATCGATGAGGCCCGGACGGACTGGCACGCCAGCGAGTCCGAGCTGGACAGCGCGCACCGGCTGCGCAACGCGGCCGCAGATGCTCTCAACCGGCAGCAAGACGCCTTCGCCGCGGGCCAGATCGGCCTCCTGCGGCTGCTCGGCGCCAGGCTGGCGTACCTGCAAGCGCGGCAGGGCGCCCTGTTGGCGTCGGTCCACGAGCGCACGGCCCTCGGCCGCCTCGAAGCGGCGCTCTATCACCCCTTCCTGGTTGCCAACCGGAGTCAATGATGCACAGGACATTCTTCAAGTGCGCCGCGCTGGTCATCGCCGCCGCTGCGGCGGGCACCGCTGCCGCAGGGCAACTCGCCACCGTCACCCTCGACGCCAAGGCTATCGCGGCCGGCGGGATTCGGACTGCAGCGCTGCAACAGGTCAAGCGGGCTCCCCAGGTCTCCGCCTACGGCCTCGTTCTCGATCCCGGACCGTTGATCACCCTGTCGGCGCAGATCGCCGCCGCGCGCAGCAAGCTGGCCGCCGCACAGGCCACGACCGCGCTGGCACGCAGCGAGGCGGCCCGTGCCGCCGATCTGTATCGGTCCCAGCACAACATCTCGCAGGCGGCCTTCCAGGCGGCGCAGTCGCGGCTGCGGGTCGCCGAGGCCAACCAGGCCAACGTGCAGGCGCAGCTCACCGGGCTCGATGCCCGCGCGCGCACCGACTGGGGCACCAAGCTCGCGACCGCCGCGTCTTCCGGAGCGGCGCCGCTGCCGCAACTGGGAAGCGGCGCCCAACAGCTCGTCGAGGTCAGCCTGCCGCTCGGGCAGTCGCTGCCGGCCGTGTCGACCGATCCGGCGGCCTCGACGCCTGACGGCAAGCGTGTGTCCCTGCGTTTGGTCGGCCGCGCACCGCGTGCCGCCGCAGGCGTGGCCGGTCCCAGCCAGTACTACCTCATGTTCGCCCAGGATTCTGCGCCGATCGGCACACCGCTGACGGTGGCCTTGAGCGGGTCGGGTGCGGTGGCCGGCGTCCTGGTTCCGCCGTCCGCCATGGTGTGGCACGACGGGACGGCACTCGTGTACCGCCAGACCGGCGCCGGGTCGTTCGCGCCGATCGCGGTGCCTACCTCGTCGCGCGTCGAGGGGGGCTATTTCGTGGCGGTGGGTGACGGTACGGCACTTCAGGCGGGGCAGCGGATCGTGGTCGCGGGCGCGGCGCTGCTGTTCTCGGCATCGCAAGCGCCGCCGACTGCGGCGAAGGCGAAACCAGCCAAGGCAGAAAACGATGACGACAATTGAGGGAGCGGTCTGATGCGTGCAATCGTCGAGTTCTGCCTGCGTTTGCGCTGGCTGGTCCTGTTCGCGGCGCTCGGGCTGACGCTCCTGGGCGTCGTCGCGGTCATCCATGCGCCCTACGACGTGTTCCCGGAGTTCGGGCAACCCTCGGTCACCGTCGTGACCGACGCCGCTGGCCTGGCGCCCCGGCAGATCGAGGCGCTGGTGACCACCTCGGTCGAGGATGCGGTCAACGGCATTCCCGGGCTGGCGCACCTGCGCTCGCAGTCGATGGAGGGGCTGTCGGTGGTCACCGCCGTGTTCGGCGGCCACACCGACGTCTATCGCGACCAGCAGCTCGTGGCGCAACGGGTGGCGCCGCTGACCCCCACGCTGCCCCCCGGGGCGACCCCGGTGATCGCGCCGCTGCAGTCGTCCACCGGAGTGGCGCTGTCCATCGGGCTGACCTCATCCAAGCTGTCGCTGATGCAGTTGACCGAGATCGCGCGCTGGACCGTCCGTCCCGCACTGCTGGCCGTGCCGGGCGTCTCCAAGGTCGTGATTTTCGGCGCGCAGCCCGAGCAGTTCCAGGCCCAGTACGATCCGAACAAGCTCGTGGCATTGCACATCGGCCTGAACCAGTTGACAACGGCGGCCGCCGAGTCGAGCGCGGTGCGCGGCGCCGGCGTCGTGAACACGCCCAACCAGCAGCTCTTCCTGATGAGCGACGGCCAGGCGACGACTCCCGCGGCGCTGGCCGACAGCCTGCTGGTGCGCCGCGCGCACCAGAGCGTGACCCTGGGCGAGGTCGCGCACGTGGTGGCCGCTCCGCCGCCGGCCATCGGCGGCGCGCTGGTGGGCACCAAGCCCGGGCTGCTGCTGGTCGTGGGCTCCCAGTACGGCGCCAACACCCTGGCCGTGACCCGCGGCCTCGACCGGGCGCTCGCGACGCTGGCGCCTGCGTTCAAGCGCAACGGCATCGAGGTCGAGCCCAACGGTCTGCGTCCGGCTTCGTTCATCGACTCCGCCCTGCGCGACGTACGCAACTCGCTGTCCATCGGCGCCGTGCTGATCGTGTTGGTGCTGTACCTCGCGCTGCGCAACTGGCGCACGGCGGTCATCTCGTTCGCGGCAATCCCGCTGTCGTTGCTCGCCGCCGCGCTGATCCTCGACCACTTCGGCTTCAGCCTGAACACGCTGTCGCTCGGCGGCCTGGCGATCGCACTAGGCGAGGTGGTGGACGACGCGGTGGTTGGCGTGGAGAACATCCATCGCCGCCTGCGCGAGAACCGCGCCCTGGCGCAGCCGCGGCCGGTCTACGAGGTCATATTGCGCGCGACCATGGAGGTGCGCAAGGCGGTGATCTTCGCCACGTTCTCGGTGGTCATCGTCTTCCTGCCGGTGCTGCGCCTGACGGGCGTCGCCGGGCGCCTGTTCGAGCCACTGGCCCTGGCCTACATCTTCGCGATCCTATCCTCGCTGGCGGTCGCGCTCACGGTCACACCAGCGCTATCAATGCTGCTGCTCGGCCGCAGCCACCTCGACCCAGCCGATCCGCCGGTGGTCGCCGGCGCCAAGCGCGTCTACGGCCGATTGCTGGCCGCCATGCACCGACGGCCCGGCCCGGTGTGGGCGCTGGTGGCGGTGCTGGTGGTCGCCGGCCTGGCCAGCGTGCCCCTGCTGCGCACCAGTTTCCTGCCGCAGTTCAACGAGAACGACCTCATCGTCCACTTCCAGACGGCGCCCGGCACGTCGCTGGCGACGACCATGAGCATCGGAGAGCGGGCGGTCGGGATCATGCAGCGCATGCCCGAGGTGGCGCACGCAGTGATGCACGCCGGCCGTGCCCACCTGTCCAACGGCAACGCCCTGACCAACAAGGCGGAGATCGACGTGGGTTTGAGCACCAAGGGCAACGCCGACAGCGCCGCCGCCGAGGCACGCATCCTGGAGGCGGTCCGTGGGGCGCCGGGAGTGCGCTGGTGGGCCAACACCTTCCTGACCGAGCGTATCCACGAGACCTTGTCGGGTGTAACCGCACCCGTGGTGGTGACCCTCTACGGCCGCCATCTCTCGGCGCTGAACGACGACGCTCGGCGCGTGGCCGAGGTGCTGCGCCGGGTGCCGGGTGCGGCAGGGGTGCGCATCCAGGCGCCGCCCGGTACACCCGAACTCGCCATAACCCTCGATCGCGGGGCACTGACCCGCTATGGCTTCACCCCAGCCGAGGTGCTGCAGGCGATCCAGACAAGCTACAGCGGCCGCACGGTCGGCCGGGTCTACACCGCGGGGGCGTCGCTGCCGATCGTGGTGTTGCTGCCGCCTGCCCTGCGCTCGGATCCGTCCGCGATCGCCGACGTACCGCTGGTGAACAACTCCGGCACCGTCGTACTCCTGGGCGCTCTGGCGCAGATCCACGAGCGCTCCGGGCAGTCGCTCATCCTCCACCGCGGCGCGCAGCGCGTGCAGCTCGTCACCGCCAACGTCAGCGGCAGTGCCGGGCAGTTCGTCGCGCGGGCCCGCAGCAACCTCGCCAGCCTGCCCCTGGCGTCAGGCGATTACCTGCGCATCGGCGGCACGTCGGCAGCGTCGGGGCAGGCCAGGATGCAACTGGCGCTGGACTTCGCGCTGGCGCTGGCGGCGATCCTGGGCCTGCTGGTCATCGCTTTGCGCGACGGGCGGACGGTGGCGCTGCTGGCGGTCAACCTGCCGTTCGCGCTGGTAGGCGGGATTGCAGCGATCTGGATCGCTCGATTGCCTATCTCGCTGGGTGCGGCGGTGGGTTTCGTGACGGTCTTCGGGATCACCCTGCGCAACTCCATCATGCTGCTGTCGCACTACCGGTCGCTGGTGACCGAGGAAGGTCTGCCCTGGTCCTGGGAGACGGCGCGTCTCGGGGCGATGAACCGTCTCGCGCCCATTCTGATGACAGCCTCGGTCACGGCGCTGGGTTTGCTGCCGCTGGCGATCGGCGCGCATCTTCCGGGCCAGGAGATCGAAGGGCCAATGGCGATCGTGATCCTCGGCGGGCTGTTCAGCTCGACGGCGCTGACATTGTTGGTCCTGCCAACCCTGGCGCTGCGCTTCGCGCGGTTCGAGATGGCTGAGCGGTGGGATGGCGCGACGGTGCAATCCTCGATGTCGTGACAGTCTCCGCAATCCCTTGAATGGAGCCCACTATTCTGAACTTGCCGGGCTATCGCGTCCTGGCTGTGCGAGAGTCCGAGCGCGAGTACCAGGTCAAAGTCGAGACCAAATCGCCCGGTCGGTCTGTGCCCCGCCTGCCTCGGTGTGGAGGCGGTCGGACATGGCCGCGTCGAGATCCTTGTCCACGACTTGCCAATCCATGGCAAGCAGGTGAGCGTCTACGTGGACGCCAGGCGCCTGCGCTGCCAGGGCTGCGGCGAGATTTTCATGGAGACGCTGCCCGGCGTTAAGGACGCCCGGCGCATGACTCAGCGCCTGGTCAAGTGGTTCGGCGAGCGCTCGCCGCGCCACACCTTTACCAGCATCGCCGAGGAGATCGGCGTGGCCGAAGGCACGATCCGCAACGTCTTCGCTGACCATGTGGCGGCGCTGGAACACACGGTCAATTTCCAGACGCCGCACTGGATGGGCATCGACGAGATCCACATCATCCGCTGTCCCCGGGCGGTGATCTCGAACCTGAAGCATAACACCGCTGTCAACATGCTGCCCGACCGCGACAAGAAGACCGTCGCGCGGTATCTGGCCAGGTTGCCGGGCCGGGCTGACGTGCAGTACGTGGCGATCGACATGTGGGTGCCGTACCGCGAGGCCGTGCGTGAGGTGCTGCCCGAGGCCATCGTGGTCGCAGACAAGCTCCACGTCCAGCGCCTGGGCAACATGGCCCTGGACGAGTTCCGCCGATCGCTGGGCCGCGTCGACAAGGCCGACCCTGCTCTCGCAAGAAGGCGGCCGGCGTGAAGAAGGACCTGGCTCTGTTCCGCAAGCGCGAGCGGGATCTGAACGACCGCGAGCGCCTGATGCTTTCGGGCTGGCTGAACAACATCCCGGAACTCGCCGAGGCCTACCGACTCAAGGAAGGCTACTTCGACATCTACGAGGCGGGAAGCCAGGCTGAAGCCGCTGCTCGGTTCGATACCTGGGCCAAGAGCGTCGGGCTGGAACATCGCGCCGCCTTCGCGCCGGCGCTGTCGACCTGGCGGAACTGGCAGCCGCAGATCCTGGCCTACTTCGACCACCGCATCACCGACGCCTTCACCGAGAGCCTGAACAGCCTGATCCGCTCCATCAACCGACGCGGGCGCGGCCACAGTTTCGAGGTGCTGCGCGCCCTGGTCCCGTACTCCAAGGGGGCGCACCAGATCGAGACCAAACGCCGGCACTTCGCTCGGCAGGACTGGGACATGGAGATGTTTGACCGCGCGCCGCCCACCGAGTTCGCCTACACCGGCATGCTGGGTCGGGCGATGCTGATGCGGGCGGCGCTCACGGCATCGGAGGTCGAGGAAGTGAACTACGGGGTGGACATCACCCGCCTGGTGGCGATGCTGGAGTCTGGCGAGATCTGAGCCTCACCCACAAAATCGGGTCGGCGACGGCCGAGAGCGTTCCTGACCTTCACCCACACAATTTTGCGAAGACCCGGATTTGGTTACGACCGCTTCCACCATCGCGCGTTCCCGCACGCTCCAGGGATTGCGCGCGACGGGTTGATCCTCGCCAAACTCGAGTACGGGAGAAATTCGCACAATCTTATCAATTCAACCGCGGCTCGTAACGATTTTCCGGCCGCGGCAGGCGGCAAGCACTGGCGCTGAAGACCGACGTACTGGCGAGTATTCGTGCAACACACGAGAATTCACATTTTGTCGCGTGAATACCTTATCAGGTTTGTCATTCCCTCAATCCGCTCAGCGAATCTCTTTTGGCGGAAAAACACAGGGTGAAGGTCGTTCTTCCATCTTGCGAAGTTACGGACACCACCCCGTTATGGGCCTGGACGATGGCTCGGGTAATGGCAAGGCCCAATCCCGCTGAACCGCTTTCCAAGTGAGCGCGTGACTTATCGGCCCGAAAGAATCGGTCGAACAGATGAGGCAGGACCTCAGGCGATATATCATTCCCTTCATTGTCGACACACAGCCGAATCTCTTGAGCATCATGTTCGATACGCACAGTGATGTGACCACCCGATGGGGTATAGCGCAAGGCATTCGATAGTAGGTTGTTCAATGCCCGGCGCAGCATCAATCGATCGCCTTGAATGACGCCAGTGCCTATGCACAGCAACTTGACCTGTTTTTCCTCGGCCATGGCGTCATAGAAGTCGAAAATATTTTTAACTTCAGTTTCCAGATTCAGGCGTTCCGTGTTGGGCAGCGTTATTCCGTTTTCCGTTTGCGCTAGAAACAACATGTCGGAAATCATGCGCGCCAGCCGCTGTAACTCCTCAGAGTAGGAGGCAATCACGTCGCGATAAGCTTGCGCTGATCTATCCTGGGTTAGAACGACCTGCGATTGCGTCAGCAAGTTGCTAATCGGCGTACGCAACTCATGGGCTAGGTCCGTAGAAAATTCGGTCAGCCGCATGAAATCCTGTTGCAAGCGCTCCAACATGGCATTGAGCCTTTGTGCCAAATCAGCCATCTCTGCAGGCATGGCATCGACAGGCATACGTTCGTCGAAATTTTGTGCTGTGATGACTTGCGCCTTGATGGCCATGGCGCGTAGTGGCGCCAATCCTTGCCGAGCCACCCACCATCCCAGGATGATCGTGAGTAGTGCTGCTGCTGCCGTATACAGCATCAAGGTGATCAGGAAGTCATGAAAAAAATGAGCATGAATGTCCGTGTCGACAGCAATAAGTACCCGCAGCGGCTTGCTGGCTTCAGGCCGGATTATCTCAGCCTGGATAGCCCGAAAGGCATGATTTCCATCGACCGAGACAGCAAAGGGCGACCCTGCTGCATGCAAGGCCGTCTCGAAAACAATCGAGGAACGCGCGTGGCCGAGAGTAGAGTAAATAAGATGCCCATCAGTTTCACGAATGTCCACATAAAAACCGGGATGCGTACGCAAGGCTTGGCCGACAATATCGGGGATGGATTGGGTTCTCTTCTCTTGTACGAGAGTGCGGATAAGTTGCAGCTCGTTATGCAGCAGCTGATCGTCCTGTGCATCGAAGTGTTTCTCGATGGCCGAAGCGATAAATAAACCTAGGCCAGCCAAGACAAGCACTGAAGTCAGCGCGAAGAGCGTGGTCAGCCTGAAGGTGAGAGAGTGTTGCCGAACGGACGTTCGAATCAATTTTCCCGTCCCGTATCGTCCAGAACATAGCCCGCGCCGCGTACGGTGATAATGAGTTTGGGCTCGAAGTCATCATCCACCTTGGCACGCAGACGGCGTATGGTGACATCGATGACATTGGTGTCGCTATTGAAGTTGATATCCCATATTTGCGAAGCGATGAGCGATCGTGGCAGCACTTCCCCTTTATGCCGTACAAGAAATTCCAATAGCGAGAACTCTTTATTGCTCAAGGGAAGTTTTTTGCCACTGCGTGAGGCTAGTCGGCGTGGCATATCCAGCACAAGATCTGCCACTTGCAGACGGTCGGGCTGCGTAACCATCAAGCCACGGCGCAGTAGCGTCCGCACCCGGGCCAACAATTCGGCAAAGGCAAAAGGCTTGACGAGATAGTCGTCGGCGCCCAATTCCAGTCCCTTGACCCGGTCGGCCACACTGTCTCGCGCCGTCAGGAACAGCGCTGGAACAGTTTTCCCGGCCTCTCTCAGGGACTGCAAGATTCGCCAACCATCCACATCGGGCAGCATCACGTCGAGGATGACAAGGTCATACAGCTCGGTCATGGCTAAATGGTGTCCATCTAGTCCGTTGCAAGCGAGATCGACGGCAAAACCTGCTTCTTTCAGACCTTGCTGCAGGTATGCGCCTGCGGTTAATTCATCCTCGACTATCAGCAACTTCATGACTATTCAAAGGGAGGAAGCTCGATGGGAGCGGAGTGTGTTGCATGGTACTTGAGCGATGCAGGCCTCCAAGAGGAGATTACAAAATTGTAATCCTGGCGTAATGGGGCTGATCGGCCGGGATCGATATCATCCTGCCCATGCTTTTCAACCGCGGAACATACTTGGCCATGCCCCAATCATCCTTTTTGCCTCATCGCCGCCGTTTTGTCCAAGGACTGGTTGCGGGAGGCGCCATGTTGGGCTTGTCATCGCGCATGCTTGACGCAATGGCACAGACAACGCAGAGTTCACCCGCAGCAGCGCCTGTGCTACAGGGCAATGTATTCGACTTAGTCATCGCCGAGACACCAGTCAATTTTACTGGCCGGCCCGGCATGGCGACAACGATCAATGGAACACTGCCTGCGCCGACCCTGCGCTGGAAGGAGGGTGACACAGTCACCATCCGAGTTACCAACCAATTGCGCGAGACTACGTCCATCCACTGGCACGGCATTATCTTGCCGTTTCAGATGGATGGAGTGCCGGGCATTAGTTTCGACGGCATTGCACCGGGCGAAACCTTCACCTATCGCTTCAAGGTTCAACAAAGCGGAACCTATTGGTACCACTCGCATTCCGGTTTCCAGGAGCAGACTGGAATGTATGGAGCTATTGTCATCGACCCGGCTCGGAGACGCGGAGCAGTAGCCGAACGCGAGCACGTGCTTCTGCTCTCCGATTGGATGGATGAAGATCCCATGGCCGTCCTGGGTAAGCTCAAGACACAAGGTGATTACTACAACTACAACAAAATC
Source organism: Bordetella sp. FB-8 (assembly GCF_000382185.1). Taxonomy (NCBI): domain Bacteria; kingdom Pseudomonadati; phylum Pseudomonadota; class Betaproteobacteria; order Burkholderiales; family Alcaligenaceae; genus Bordetella; species Bordetella sp. FB-8. The sequence continues at coordinate 3,850,546 of NZ_KB907784.1, forward strand.
ACTGCAAGGGACTTTGTGCAGGATGCGTCCAAGAACGGAGTCGGGGCGGCTTTGAACAAGCGGAAGATGTGGAATGAGATGCGCATGAATCCCACCGATCTGGGAGACCTTTCCTCCGCAGTTCTGACGTACCTCATCAATGGCTTGACGCCAGCAGGCAACTGGACGGGCCTGTTCAAACCCGGTGAGCGGGTGCGGCTACGTTGCATCAATGGGTCAGGCAATACTTTCTACGATGTGCGCATTCCGGGACTCAAACTCCAGGTGGTGCAAGTGGATGGCGTGAACATCGAGCCCGTCAGCGTAGACGAGTTCCGCTTCGGTCCGGGCGAAACCTGCGATGTCGTGGTGCAACCCAGAGAGGACGCCTACACCGTCTTTGCCCAATCCATGGATAGGACTGGCTATGCCGCTGGCACCTTGGCTGTCCGGCCTGGCCTGCGTGCGCCGATTCCCGAACTCGATCAAGTTCAGTGGCTCAGCATGGAAGACATGATGGGAGGCATGACCGGTATGACTGGAATGTCCAGCATGGACATGAATGGAAATTCCATGAACAACATGGATGGCGGCAGCACGACTGCTCCGATGAGCAGTATGGATGGCATGACCATGGACGGAAATGTCATGCCATCGACAGGCTCCAATCCTTTGAAAACCCCCAGCCGGATTGCCCGTCACGCCAGTGCTGAATATGGCCCTAGTACCGACAGCCGCATTGATAGCGCGCGCACCAACCTGGATGATCCTGGCGTGGGGTTGCGCAACAATGGTCGGCGTGTCCTGACGTTGGCCGACATGCATACCATCGGTGGCGCATTGGATGCCCGCATCCCCGAACGAGAAGTAGAGCTGCATCTCACCGGCAATATGGATCGCTACGCCTGGTCTTTGGATGGCCTGGAATTTGGCAAATCCTCGCCTGTGCATTTTCGTCACCAAGAACGGTTACGTGTCATTCTGCATAACGACACAATGATGACGCACCCCATGCACTTGCATGGCATGTGGAGTGAATTGGAGAGTCCGGACGGCAATTTTCTTGCTCGCCGTCATACCCTGCCAGTGCAGCCTGCTCAGCGCATCAGTTTCCTGGTCACTGCCGATGCACTGGGACGCTGGGCTTGGCATTGTCATCTCGCGCTCCATATGGACATGGGCATGTTCCGCGAAGTGATTGTGGCTTGAGGAACCCCATGGTTATTCATCACGCCAAAAATATTCTGCTTTCCGTCCTGGCCTTCCTGGTCATGGGTGGTGCTGCAGCCCAGGAAAATCACGAAGCCATGAACCATGGAGGCATGGTTATGTCAGGGGGGAAAGGTTCGGAAAACGTCCGTGATCCCAATGCCTATGCTGATGGCTATGTTCGCGGCTCTGGTTTGTACACGTCCAGCAAAACTCATCTCATGATGTCGGACGAGCATCTTTTCTCGTCGCTGCTTGTCGATCGGCTGGAATACGCCCACACCAATGACGGTAACGCAGTCAACTACGAAGCTCAGGCCTGGATAGGCAATACCTACGACAAATTCCTGATCAAGGCCGAAGGCAGTGTCGAAAAAAGCCGCATCGCCGATACCCGCACGGAATTGTTGTGGAGTCATGCAGTGAGTCCTTATTGGGACGTGCAGAGCGGCCTGCGCAACGATGCCGGCCACAAATTGCCCGGAAGAAACTGGTTGGCTTTAGGCGTTCAGGGTACGGCACCTTATTGGCTGGAGACGGAGGCAACCGTGTATGCGGGTAGTGGCGGTCGCACGGCCTTGCGGTTGACGGTGGCCTACGATCAGTTACTCACCCAGCACCTGATCCTGCAGCCTCGGGTGGAAGCCAATGTCTACGGCAAAGACGACCCAGTTTGGCAGAGCGGTCGAGGTCTTTCCGACGCCACGCTAGGCCTGCGCCTACGCTACGAATTCAGTCGCCAGTTTGCTCCTTACATCGGCATTGAGCGTAGCCAGAATTTCGGCAAAACGGCCAGCATGGTCCGAGCTGCGGGAGGAAGCCAGGGGGAAACCCGCTATATCGTCGGCGTGAGATTCTGGTTCTGATTTTTCTGCCCACTTTTTGACTTTACAGAGAAGATTTCATGTTCAATCGTCGCTTCATTGCCCCCATGCTCCTGGCCACCTCCACCCTGTCGGTGGCTGCGATTGCCTCGGCCCATCCCAAGCTCATTTCCTCCAAGCCTGCCGACAACGCTACGGCAGAGGCACCTCAGAAAATCGAACTGCATTTCTCCGAAGACCTGGTCAAGCAGTTCTCGGGCGCCAGTCTGGTCATGAGCAGCATGCCGGGTATGAACCATGCCTCGCCTATGAAAATGGCTGCCAAGGTTTCTGGCGGAGATGATCCCAAGACGATGTTGATTGTCCCCGCTCAGGCCATGATGGCCGGAACCTATACCGTCGAATGGCGAGCCGTTTCTTCCGATACACATCCCATCACCGGCAAGATCACGTTTACCGCGAAGTAATCCGATGTCAGACTGGATAAACGTCCCGACGCGGCTTGCGTTGTACTTGAGCCTCATGCTGACATTCGGTTTGCCATTCTTTGTCCTGCACGCTTTGCGTGGACAAGAGCGTTTTTCATCGATGGCTGACCGAATGGGCAGATTGGCCGCATTCACGGCCTTGGCGGGTATTGTATTGTCCATCGCCAGCCTGATCATCCTATCCAAGGCCATGACAGGCGCCGAAACTTATGGCGAGATCGGCCGGCATGCCCTAGGGATGGTCCTCACCGAGACGGACTTTGGCGCATCGTGGTTGATCCGCGTTGTCACGCTTGCGGGATGTTTCGTCGTGGCGCTGCTACTTCGGAATAAAGCCATACTGCGCTTTTCGGTTATATCCATCGCGGCTGCCGTAGCTCTGTCTACTTTGGCCTGGACGGGACATGGCGCCATGAGCGAAGGGATAGGGAGGAGTATCCATCTTTCAGCGGATATCCTGCACCTATTGGCAGGCGGGGCTTGGGTGGGTTCATTGGCCGCGTTTATCTTATTGCTGCGCGGGGCGGGAGAGTCGACGCGCGAACATATCGATATGCTCGGTCGCGCGCTGAATGTCTTTGCCCTCATCGGCACAGTCATTGTGCTCGGGTTGATCGTGACAGGCACCATCAATTACTGGATGACCGTCGGTGCGACATTGGACGGCTTGTCCTCGACGCCTTACGGGCTGTTGCTGCTGGTCAAGTTGGCTCTTTTTGCAATGATGCTAGGTCTGGCTGCAGCCAATCGCTATCGATTGAGCCCTTTGCTCGAAAGAGAGACTCGGGCAGGGAACTACCGCGTCGCCATAGCGCTTTTGCGAAAAAGTCTATACGCCGAGACTAGTTGCGCTTTCTTGATTCTAATCTCGGTATCATGGCTAGGGATGCTGGCTCCGATGTCCAACTGAGATTTCATGCGGTTGCCTCAAGCTATGTCCTCACAGACACAGGGTATTAGCGACGATGCAAGCCCGACGTCGCCGCTACGGTTCTTATCTGGGAGAAATCAGTCCGCCACCGGAAAACGTGATCGACCGTGATTTCCAGGCCGCTGCCCCGAATCAGAAGTGGTTGACCGATATCACCGAGTTTCAGATTCCGGCTGGCAAGGTCTACCTGTCACCTGTGATTGATTGCTTCGGTGGTTTGGTCGTCAGTTGGTCAATCGGTACGCGACCAGACGCCGAACTTGTGAATTCCATGCTGGATGCTGCCATTCAGACGGTGATCGACACCAACGATAAACCTGTCGTCCATTCTGATCGCGGTGCCCACTATTGTTGGCCAGGATGGCTCTCACGGATGAACGATGCGAAGCTGACTCGCTCTATGTCGCGCAAAGGCTGTTCACCCGACAATGCCGCCTGCGAAGGCTTTTTCGGGCGGATGAAAACGGAAATGTTTTATTTGCAGGATTGGCGGGAAACGACCATTGATCAATTCGTGGGCGTCGTTGATACATACGTCCGATGGTATAACGAAAAACGGATCAAGATGTCGCTGGGCGCGCTCAGCCCCATTGAATACCGTGCGAGCTTGGGGCTTGCCGCATAAAGCAGTCCAAGAATTCGTCCGCACCCCCAGTGGGTCAGTATTACTCCGGCGCTAACATGTAGTTGCGCTATCCAATGCGCTTCAGTCGTTCAGGACTGACATCGAAGGCGTCCAGGATGAATGGGACGCGGCCGTGCCTCGGATTGAGGGGTGCTCCTTTGGCCAGGTTGTAGTTGCTTCAGCGAACAACGTACGTCACGCAGATGAATGGCAGACGGCACGCCCTCCCGCAGCAAAACAGTTGCAGTCGATGCGTGTGCTCGCATCTGTATTGAACGAACCCCTTATTCCTGCTGATGGCTCGCGACACAAGTTCGGCAGAGAAGTTAGTCCAGAGGTATTGGAAGCGATTTGCGGTGGGGATATGGAGCAGCTTGAAAAGCACTTTTTTGATTTCGCGAAGGATCTTTTCCACCGTCGGAAACAATGAAATTCAAAGTTCACGGGACGCTCAGGCGTCCTTTTTTTTCGCCTGTTCCTCGGCTTCATTGCGGGCCGCTTGAGTCTTACGCCATTCGCGGTCACGACGAGCTTCTTCGTCAGGATCGACGGGCGTATTTCGGAGCTGGCGTAGATACTCCCTGACCGGCACGCCTGGAGGGATGCCCGCAGATGCCGGGTGGGGATGGCTCCCCGCGGATGGATGCGGCGGAGCAGGCGGCTGACGGGGCATGACCTGGTGCTGATCTGCGTGAGCACGTCTCCAGCGCACGAGGGCTTGAGAAAGCGCCTTGGGATTGAGTTCAAGCTGGGCACGGCTCAACTCTTCTGCCAGAGCGATGAGCGGGAATTTGTGCTGAGTCAGTTGGTCAAGGAGCGGCAACGCCATCTGGATCTGAACCCGCCGTGGCAGATTTTTCGCGTCGGCCAGCGTGCTGCGCAGGGTTTCCAGAACGGTCAAAACGGCAGTGGCGTGGCTCATGGATGGCTCGGTGGGCGGTTGTGCTGCGCTGCTTGCAGCGATATGTAGAAAGTAGAGGAATAATCAGGCAACAAGTAGAAATCTATATGAAGAATAAAGGCTAATGAAGCTTCAGAATTCAATAATGAGGAAATCTGTAGATGCCTGTAGATCAACGAAGAATGCCGTAGGTGGTGGTCTGGCGCTGAACAACAAACACCACCTGTTAAACAGGTAAACCTAGGATTCATGCGGGTTTGCGGGCATGTTGTTAAACGTGGGCAAATTCTCAGCCCCGAGAAAGTCTTTGTAAAACAGGATGTTGTCGCACCCGCAGGGTGCGTCCTGTGTGGTGCTCTTAAGGGGGCCGAAGGCCTAACTTAAGGGCACCTGTGGCAAGGCCACGGCGTCACGACCAGGGGCCCATGAGCGTAGCGAATGGGCAACAGCCGAGCACCCGGACAGACGGCAGCGCAGGCATCGATGACCAGGCCAACAAGCGACAAACGATAGAAAGCAGGCCAGGGGCAACAGCAACAAGAACCCGCCAAATCGAACAGGCCGACTAGGGCAGGAACAGCGCAATCGGGAGAGAGGAACCCCGACGAAAGCGGATAGGAGTCGGGATCAATAAGGCAAAAAAATGACCACCGGGCAGGTGGTCTGGAGTCTGGCCCGGAACGGGCGGGCTGGGGTTGCTGGGCGAGCTTAATGGGGCCTTTCGAGAAACCTGGGGTTTGGGTTGGTCTTGGGGTTTCCTGACGGGCGAGGTCTTGAAATGGCGACCTCCCCTGCCCTGTCTATTTCTTGACCTTGCCAGGCATGCGCATGAAATCGGGCAGCCAGCCACGACCAGCCAGCAGCTGCTCGGCGGTTGTCGCCGCTTCGCCTTTCTTCAGCTTGGCCAGGGGTGCTGCCGTCTCGGCGTCGATGGCTTCGGTCACAACGGCGGCGATCTGATCCTTGCTGACAGCGCCCAGGTAGTTGGCGGCGGTGGGCGTCCACCAGTGGGTCATGTCGGTGTCGGTGAGCGCTTGGACGTTGCGCACATGGCAGATCTCATCGTGCTTGGAGGCGCTGGCGGGCATGGTCAGAGCCAGGAGCAATCCCATGAGGGCCATGATCTGGTCGTCAGTCCAGGCAAGTAAGTGGTCCAGCAGCGCCTGCGGATCCTTGGGCAGGTTCTTCATGAGGTCGGCCAGCTGCGTATCGAGTTGCTGCGCGGCGGGCGCGGCATCGATCTGGTCGTCGGCCTGGTGGAAACCGAACCGCGCTGCGCTGGCGTGCATCGGGAAGATTTCCCATTCCCGGGACAGATACGAAATATGGTCTGTGACCTGTTCGACCAGCTGGACGAGGTAGAGGCACACACCCAGGCGCGGGCGCTGGGCCAGCTCGGCCTGGACGCCCAGGGCGTGCTGCGCATGGAGCCGGTCGGTCAGGGCTTGCGAATGCGCTGGGCGAGTTTGTGCCGGGGGCAGTTCGGCCGAGGCGTGATCACTGTTCTTTTCGGACTTCGTGCCCATCAGTGCCTGGGCGGCGTCGCGGTCTTCGCGTCGGATGAGGCCACGCTTGGTGATGAGGTTGCCCGAGTCGTCCAGCGTGATGATTGTTCCGGCCACGGTCTTGTGCTGGGGGTTGTATTCCTGCATCTCGTTCTCGATGGCTTCGATCTGGTCGTCCAGTTCTTGAAGCTTCTCGATGAGCATGTCTTCGTCGCCTTCTGGATCGTCGTCTTGCTGGAAGGCATGGAGCTTCTCATTCGCAGCATCACGGGCGGCGTTCAGTTTCTTGAGCTGGGCGGCTTCGCTCTTGGTCGGGGTGCGGGCCGTTTCCTTGAGTTGGCCGTATTGGCGGGACTCGTCCCAGGTGAAGCGGGTCTGGTAATGGATCCAAGACCACCCTTCCCCGCTGACCGCTGCCGCCAGCTTGCTGCGTTTCATTTTTTCGACAGCCAGGGTTTCGGCCTGGATGGGGTCGGCGAGGAAAACGCCCTGGTTGCCCTCGGCGAAAAGGTCGCGGCGCACGATGCCGCCGGCCTTCTCGTAGCCGGCCACGGTAAGGTAGCGGGCGATGGGGGAGGTCGCGGCCATTTCGCTCTCAGAAAGTATGCTGCGGATGCTGCGCGCCGGGTTGTATTCGGTACGACAGGCTTTCCAGGCGGCGCGTTGGCGCTCGTGATCGTCCACGCCGGCCAGGGCTTGGAGCACTTCGAACGTCATATTCTTGTCGCCGCTCCGGAACAAGGCCAGGAGGTCGGGCGCGACGTTGGCCAGGGCCAGAAGTTTCTTGACGGACAGCACGGTCGCGCCGTGGGCGGCGGCGATGGCCTCGGCGCTCATGTTGTGGTCGCGGCGCAGGCGCTCGTAGGCGGCGATCAGATCGACGGTGTGCATATCCTCGCGGGCCACGTTTTCGATGAGGCTGGCGTGGTGCGCGTGTTCGCGGGCGATGATGCGCACGGGGACCGGGTAATCCGCATCGAGCTTGCCGGTTTGGTGCAGGTGTTGCAGCGCCGCCAGTCGCCTGCCGCCCGCGCAGATGCCATAGGTGCCGTCACCTTCATCGACCGCAATCAAGTTATTGAGTAGGCCCACGGTGTCGATGGTGGCGGCCAGTTGCTCGATGGTCATGTCCGAGGCTCGGCTGCGGGCCTGATAGTCGGTGGCGAGGTGAAGCGCGGCAAGCGACACGTCCTGGCGGTGGGCGGCAGCGGCGATGGCGGCGATTTCGGTGGAATTGGTGTTCATGGCGCAAACTCCTGGTGGGATCGAGGGCGGGGGTGAAGGCAGGGGATGATGCGAAGGGGCAAACGGGTGATGGGGGTTAGAAGCCTTGTTTGGCGAGTTCTTCGGCCATGGTATGTTCGACTTTGACCTGCTGCGCGTCTGAGAGGGTGTGCAGGATGTTTTGCAGCGCCTGGGTGCTGGCCATGGCGCGGGCGAAGTCTTCGCGCAATGCCACGATGGCTTTGCGTTCGCCGGATTCCGCGAAACGTCGATAGACGTTGCCCCACTCGCCCCAAGTGGGGGTGAGGTTGATGGTTCGAGCCTGCGATTGGAAATTTTGGGCGGTCATGAGTGAACTCCTAGTCTGAAATCAGAAGCGCTCGAAAGCGGTGATGGTGTCCTGGATGCCCAGGGCTTCGATGGCGACGATCTTCCAGTGCTTGGCGCCGATGCCGCGCAAGCTGTGTTCGATCTGGCGCAGGGGGATGTGGCTGATGTGGGTGGCGTAGCTGCGCACGGCGCGGTACATGAAGCGGCGCATGGTGTCCTTGTCCTGGCCGAGGTTGACCAGTTCGCAGAAAAACTCATCGTCTATGCGATGGCCTCGCACTTCAGCGGCTTCCAGTCGGCTGGCTAGGAGGCGAGCGGCGCGTTGCCAGCCGGTGGCGTTTTCGTCAGGAATGGCCTTCGTGAGAGCCTCGGGTTTAGCCAGCTTGATCTGGCGGGAGTAGGCTTTGAGTGCGCGAACGACGAAACAGGTGGTGGTGCCGAACGGCACTTCGCGCATGGGCTTGCGGCGGATGGCATTGATGATGTTTTCAGCGTGGCACATGATGAATTTCCTGATCGTCGAATTTGAGGTGGCGGCGGGAGGTCGCGGGCTGACCGATGTCGGCCAGCCCGTTACTTCGCTTTAGAACAGGTCGTCATCCATGTTGGCGGGACTGCCTGCCGGGTCGGGTTGATCCAATCCGGTCGAGGCATCGGCGTCCTCGGCTTTATTGCCCTTGTCGAGGAACTGGAGGACGTCGGCGATGATCTGGGTGGAAAAGCGGTCTTCGCCGGTGGCTTTGTCCTGGAATTTGCTGGTCTTCAGACGGCCTTCGATGTAGACGGAGCGGCCCTTGGCGCCGTAATTACCGACGATTTCAGCCAGACGGTTGAAGCAGACGATGCGATGCCATTCGGTTTCTTCGCGGCGTTCGCCCGAGTCTTTATCTTTCCAGCGACTCGTAGTGGCAACAGACAGCGTGGTGGTAGCAGCGCCGGAGGCGTTGTATTTGGTTTCGATGCGGCCGATGTTGCCGATGATTTGGACTTTGTTCAGGGATGCGCTCATGTTCAATCTCCTAGTCGGGTGCCCGGGTGGGCAAGTAGTGCTGCGGTTAAAAATTCAATCGGGTTCAGCTTTGAGGGGTTCGCCGCTTCGTCCTTGAAGATCACGTAGACCCTGTTCGTAGGTTTTGGATTTGGTCTTCAAAGCTGTCCTGCGGTGATTCGCCTTCATCCTCGTTAGTCAGTGAGCCCTTGCCGTCCGTGACCACGCAGCGAGGACCGGAAAGGGAACGTGGAATAAATGGGGGGACCCGCTTGCGGGGGGAAACCGTTTATGCCGCGAAAGTCCCTTGCAGGCCGCAGCACAGTGGTACGGTCGGCGCTTTAGGGCTTACTGACTAACGACGGTGAAGGTCTGCGCGAGAGTGTGTGAAGAGACAAATCCGGCGCGCGCCGAGCGCCCCAAGCCCCGCAGGGGCTCAAATGGCATCCGAAGCGAAGCGCACGGATGCACAGCCGAAGGCTCAAGCAAGCGAAGCGCGCAGCAGATTTGTGCGCATCGAGCAGAACCTGGTGCCAGAAATGAAAATGGCCCCGCGTGGGGCCGAGCTGCTGGCTAGAACAATGTCATCTGGCCTGCGTGCGCCGCTGCCCTTACAGCAAGGGGCATGAGGTTCTGCGCTGGTAACGCCGTAGCTGGCCCGGAATCGCGGGCTGCATCAGAAGTCGGCTTTGCCGCCGCCGCATCCTCTTCGTCGCGCTGGCGAAGCCGAGCGCTCCAGCCCCCCATGATGTGCGCAGGCGTGTACCAATGTTCCCAGGCCTGGCCCGACAGCGCATTGCCGTGTATCACCTGGGCAGGGATGTGCAGCAGCGCCAGCTGCAAGAACGTCATGTGCGCGCAGCGCCGGTCGATGTCGATCGCCACGGCATGCATCGAATTCTGATAGTTCACGCCTGCGTCATTTAGCGTCTGCGCCGCCGCAATAATCATGCTGCCGGCGCCGCAAGCCGGCTCCATCAAGCGGATGAAGCCACGATCAGCAGCCTTCTGTGCAAGTTCCTGGCCATCTCCCATGAGCATCATGCCCATCAGCCGGGACACCTCATAGGGCGTGAAGAACTGGCCGTTGTGAGAGATGCCCATGTCCAGCATCATGAAGGTGCTACCTAGAAGGTCGCCAAATTCGCCGGTGGTCTGGCTCTTCTCGAACGCCATGACCAGATGCGCGAAGGCCTCGGCCAGCTGCTGCGCTTCTTGCTTATCGTATAGGCTCATGATCTGCCGGTAGCGATCCTCGCGCGTATCGGCTTGGCGCAGATCCAGCTTGGCCAGCGCAATCGCCGAGATCTCGATCCAGTCGGACCAAACGCGATCGAGGCCGCGGCTGCGGCCGATGGCCTGCAAGATGCCCAGGATGGCCTTTTGATGGTCACCAGCCGAGTTGAAATACCGCCGCTGCTGCGCCTTGCTCATGATGTGCTCCGTAGTCAGGGCAGAATTGCCCGGACCCGAAGGGGCACGCCGCAGCGCAGCGCTCAAGGGGCGCCGCCGGCGAAGCCGCAAGCGCACGGCGTGCGCGCAGCCCTTGAACGCGAGAACGGTGTGTCACCATGACCGGGAGCAAGACTGCTCTCCCCGTCTGGCTTGCAACGATCGTGTTTGAAATGATGACCAGGGGGGCAAGCGCAGCGCGCAGCGCCGGCAATGCCGGCGCGAAGGCGTCAGCCGAGGAACGAGGGAATGATGGAAGCCCGATAGGGGCGAGACTCGCGGATGCGGGGTACATCGGCGAGGCTCGATGCGAAGCACGACAGCGCGGCCCGGCTCTGCCGGGAGACGCTACGATTGATGTAATCGCCAACAGAATTCCGAAACCTAGAATCAGGAGAGAAATGTGGCAAAAATAAAGACGATCGATTGCACAACTGTCGATGAGCTCTGGGATGAAATCTCACCGATTGGAAAGAATTTTGACGGCGTGCGATCTAGCTACATTTTCAGAGGTCAAAAAGACAGCACCTGGAAGCTAACGCCGAAGGTGTATCGCGAAGATGTACTGAAAAAATATAAGACAGGCATCAATAGTCTAATGACTGATCATCATGGTCAGACAGTCTTTGAATTTTTACTTCTTGAACGCCTAGTCCATTTTTGCGATTCACGAGGACTCGCGATTCCAGGCGATTCAATGGAATTTAGGGATTATTTTCAGCTCGAAAAAATCAGTTCTATACATAGCCATGACAACTTTGCCTGGCCGCAAGATCAGGTTTTGCCCCTCATGGCGTTGGCGCAGCACCACGGCATTCCGACGCGATTGTTAGACTGGACCAGAAATTCGTACGTAGCCGCTTACTTTGCAGCGTTGGATGTGGTCAAAAGTGACCAGATATCTGGCGACGGAAAGCTTGCGATATTTGGCTTCTCATTTAATGATCGCAGGCGAGATGTGGGCTATCGATATGTTCGGGTACCAGGCAGCACGTCAGTAAATCTGGCTGCGCAAACGGGCTCTTTCATTCTTGTTAACAATAGCGGATATCAAGGCCAGGACTTCACATATGGCGTTAGCCTGGAAGATAAGTTTGAAGAGAATCAAGATGCTGGGGAGAGATTGATCAAGCTGACGCTTCCTCAACGACTCGCGGCAGAATTACTGGTTCGATGCAGTAAATTTGGCTTTACTGCCGCTTCGATTTTCCCTGGATACGATGGAGCCGCAAATGCTGTCCTTGAATACTACCTAGCTAATGGATTTAACCAAAGGGAGAACGAGGAAAATTGAATGTAAATTCGAGACTAAATTTTGGATTAGCCCTCTGACAGGGAAATTCTTCCTTGATAGGTGTCGCGCCAGCGGGCGCGACACAAAAGCCATGCTTTTTCCGCTGGCGCAGCCACACTCCCCTCTTCCAGAGTTTCTGCGTAGCAGCTCGATCGGATGGACGCCGGCGGGGGGCCCGCCGCGGCAGGCCCGCGGAAGCGTCAAGGCGATCCCAATCCGAACCACACGCGGCGAGCCAGGCTTGCCAGATCGATATCGCCCAGCGCCACGGCCGCCAGTTCGGTATTGGTCAAGCTTTGTAGAAACTGCACCCGCTCAAGTGCTCGGCGCCGGTCCAACTCCGCTTCGGCCATGGCCGGCCAATTATCTACGGCTGCAATCAATCGAATCCGGTCAATATCTGCCCTGGCCATGCCACGTAGCTGCGCTGCAATGTTGTTCTGCATTTCGGCGGCGGCGCTCATGCTGCAATCCTCATATCAATGCGCTGTCCGAGCCGGGCCACTGCCGCGGCGTGGTATTTCGGATCGAGTTCGATGCCGAGGAAACGTCGGCCAGATTCGCGCGCGGCCAGGCACGTCGAGCCGGATCCGGCGAAGGGATCGAGCACGATGCCTCGCGCCGGCGAGAAGGACTCGACGAGCGGACGCAGGCACTGAACCGGCTTTTGCGTGGGGTGATAGCGATTGCCCGAGTATTGCCAGGGCAACACGTCAGGTAGGGGCGCCGACGGCATGGCCGGCCGGCCCTTGGCGAGCAGGTAGGCCGATTCGTGCTGGTACTTCAGAAAACGTGACGACGAGCTGTAGGTCTTGGCAAAGACCAGGTGACCTACGATCCGAAAGCCGGCCGCGCGCCAAGCGGACATGAATTGGTCGACGGCCTGCCAGCCGTAGAACGAGACGCAGAAGGCGTCCTCGCGCAAGACACGGTGCATTTGCGCGAAGGCCGGGCCCAGCCAGTCGCCGGCGGTGTCATTGGCGATGCTGCGGCCTGAGCGATCCTTGTAATTGACCAGATACGGGGGATCGGTGAGGATGAAATCGACGCTTCCCGCAGGGAAAGTCGGCATGACTTCCAAGCAGTTACCCAGAACGATGCGGCTCATTGGCGGCTCCCTAGCGTACAGCCGCGGCAGGGGATCTGCCTTGCGCTGCACGGGGCATGCGGGCGCAGGACACGCAAAGCGCGGTCAAGGGAACGTGGAATACCGCAGTGCGCGAAGCGCGCGAGGATATGCCGCGAAAGCCCTTGAAAGGGGGAAGGCGGCGAAAATCACTTACGCCGCCTGCAGCCCTATCCGAGCTGGCGGGGGCTGCGACGGTAGGCACCGTGCAGCGTTTTCCAAGCTTTTCAAGAGTTGGGACACGGCGTAGCCGCTCACTTTGGGCGGTAAAAAAATGTGCCTACAAGGGAAGGCATCACCCTTCCCCTGCAGGACAGGCAATTACGACTTGAGTTCGGCCATCCTCTCCGTCAGAGTCCACAGCGCACGATTCAGTGCCGTGTTCTGATCAAGACCGGAAATTGCCCGCGTCGACGTGGGTCGGTTCTTGGCGTTGCGGCCATGCAGGCCGCCGCGCATGATGTTTTCCTGCGCGACATTGAAGGTCGTCCAGAGATCTCGGCCGGTGTCGGCCTGCCGGCGCGGGCGGATAAGCTGCTCGGCCTGAATGGGCACGTGGTCGGCGTTGTCGTAGCGCAGCTGCAGGGCGGCATCCGCGAAGGCCTGGCGCTCCTCGGTCGACAGGGTGAGGCTTTCCATGCGCTCGCGCGATTGGGTGATCAGATCGAAGGATTCGAGGATAACGTTGGCGCCATCGAGGACCTGGTCCTTGATGTTGCCCTTGTGCGGGACGCGGATGTCGTGGAAGGTGTCACCGCAGATCATGCCGTTGGCACAGGCGAACCGAAAGACCCCGGCCAGCATCTGGTAGCTGCTCGCGCCGTTGTGCGAGTTCAGGAGGATGATCTCGTTGGCGGCCTTTTCGTTGATGTGGTTGGCATGGCGAAGGCGGATCATGTTCTTGGTGAAGTCGCGGTGCGCATCGTCACGCACTCGAGCCTGGGCCGCCATGAAGGGCTGAAAGCCCTCCGCCCGCAGGCCGGCCAGGATGTCGCTGGTCGGGATGTAGGCGTACTTGGCAGAGCGGCTTTCGTGGGCGGCATCGGCGAAGATGGAGGGAGCGACTTGGCGCAGTTCGTCGTCGGTCATCGGGCGGTCCTGGCGGAAAGAACGGAAACCGGCACCGAAACGGGAAGCAAGGCGGGAGGGGTACATGAAAGCTCCTGGAGGTTGTGGGTTAGTGCTGCCCGGGCCTGAAGATCGTTAGCCCGATCGTGATCGGCGTTGGTCGCTGGACGTGGTCTTCGCGGTTGTTTGCCGCCGGTCCTGTGAGTCGCCGAGCCCGTGCCGTCCGTGACCAGGGAGCGCTGGCCGGAAAGGGGAACGTGGAATAAATAGCGAGCCAGGCGAGCGGTTTATGCCGCGAAAGCCCCTTGCAGGACGGGGCGTAGTGGTACGGTCGGCGGTTTAGGGCTCGCCGGCGCACAGGCCCGCCGGCATCTCGCCACCAGGCTCAGCTACCCAGGACGGCCCGCGCGGCGAGCGCCCCTGGCCGTAGGCCCAAACTTCTGCCTGCGAAGCGGGCAGTGAAGTCCGATTTCAAGCGCTACACTGCCCAGGCGAAATCGCGCCCTTCCCTACCCCGCAGGAGATGTTTGATGACGTTGGTCCATATCCAAGGCAACACCTGGTTGAACACCGACCTGGTCGCGAAAGTGACGATCGAGAAAAAGGAATCGGGAGGGTTCGGCAGCATCATCTCGCGCGCATTCAGTCCAGCGGGCATCGAACTTGGAGAGTTCACCTCGGAATACGTGACGCAATTTCGGCCCGCGGTTCCGCTCGATCGCCTGCAAGCCAAATATCTTCACGAAGAAATTCGGCGCGCGATCAATGAAAAGCGCGATGTGATTCCCTGGAATGCGCGCAAGCCGACGGTATATTTTTTCCAAGGCGATCAGCTTGACAGGGGGCTGCTGATCAGCAAGATCAAAGCAACGGGCGGCGACTACGCCGTGCGCAAGCTGGAGCCACTGGACGGCCAGCAATTCGTCGCAGATCTCAAGGAAGTCGCCGCATACGGTTGTCTGGCCTTCGATCTGGCGCTCGCAGAGAAGTGGGAGTCTGAGTCGTTGCACACTGGCTTGAGGATCCTCGAAGAGCGTGCCTTGGCGCTGGGTAAGTTTCTGCTCGTGATGGCTGACAATGCCGCTGATCTCGACCACGTCCAGGCCAATGCCAATTTAAGAACACCAGTCAAATGGCTCGGAGCAAATGATTTCCCGCGCCTGGCCTTCAACACGAAGGAAGACGGTACGCGCCTGGAAGCCGCCTAAGTTCCCGAGTTCGAACTGGGAGTGGAGACGATGGAAAACGACTCGCAACCCATCAGCTGGCAGCAAAAGGACGCCTATTCGTGGTTCGGCCCGAAAGGCTGGACAATCTGCCGCGTGTATGTGTTCGGGCAATGGCGGTTTAAACTCTGGCCACCGGCAGACCCGGCGATGCACGTCGGTTGGCGATCTTCGTTTGAGGCCGCGCAGACGCTCTATCGGGAATTCAATGGCCTATGAGTCGGCCTGGCCAGGCGCGGCGAACTACTTGCCCAGCGCCGGTCCCTTGGGTTGGTAAGCGACATTACGTTCTTCCAAGCTCTTCTCCGCTATCTGCCCCACCAGGCCGACTTCACCTTGAGGATAGCGGATCTGCACGTTCTGCCCAGGTCGCAACATCGACATACTTCCAGTCAAATGCGTCCGGTCGTGCCGCACGAGCATGGCGTCGACGTCTTGCATGACCACGCGGGAATCGACGGTTAGAACGCGGCCAGCGTACTGGCTTCCCGGCTCTGCCGGCCTTGCCGATGCCACGTCGAACCCCAAATTTCGCAGTTCAGCTGCGCGGGCCATGTCGACGGCCTCTCTGATGTTGATCATGAGCATGGTCTTGTCACCGACGAACCCGCCTACAGCTTCGTCAGCTCGCCTTTCGATCGCCGCGGCCGTGGTCAACCCGTGGGCCACCAGGGCCTGGATGTCGCTTTTGTCGTGGTCGAGGAAGCGAGCGATTTTGCTCACCGCCAGATCGACCGGAGCCAACACGCGCACGTGCATGTTCGGGAAGCCAAAAGGCACTTCAACCGAATCGATCTCGTAGTCCTCATGCATCAAGGCGAATGTTGAGTTGTAATTCCTATCAAAGTGCAGCAGCTGCGGGATGCCCTTGTCGCTCTTGACCTCGATGTACAGATCTTCGGGAATTTCCAGGCGCCTCGAAAAGTGGGCGTCGATGTCGCCGCTTACCCTGGATGCGGTGTAAAGGTGTATGGCCACGCCACCTGCGATATAGGCAACGACAGGGCTTTGCTGCGGTTGCCGCAGCTGCAGCTCTTCGAACAGCGTCTTCGTTGCCTGAGCAAATGGCGTTTCGGTATGAAAATGCGGCGTGGGTTGCTTGGTGTCAGACATCGACCACTCAATGCATGAGCTTGGATAGCGAGAACTGAAATTGGCTCGGATCACCCACGTGCCCTGCTTTCTGAAGCTGGGCATAGGAAGCCGGTTCACCTGTCAGGTGATGCGTCTCATAGAAGGTTCGATAAGCCTCCCACAATTTTTCCGCACCGCTTGCATACTGACGCCCCAGCACCATGGCCGCGGCACGCCAGACGTCAGCCTCGGTCTTGGAGCGCGGCACAACAGGCTTGCCGGCCGCGGCAAGCGCGCAGCGTTTCAGCAAGTCGGTATCGTGAGTATGCGTTCCCATACCATGCTCCAGATGAACCTATCAGGCGGCAGCGTAGTGACGGACAATGGCCTGCCGAACTCGGAAAAGACGCAGGCATCCAAGCCTCTATTTTACCGAGTAAGCCCCTGAAATACCAGGAGTTACAGGCGTACCACATGCAGCAAAACGCCGGCAGCTGCAACCCTGACCAGTCTATTTGCCGAACTGCGGACCTTTGTGCTGCAGGCCTGCTTCCACGCCCCGCGGCTGCGCCTGGGTAGTCTCGCGGACCAGGCCGACGTCGCCTTGGGGATAGTGAATCTGCAGCGCTTTTCCGACGGCCAGTCCGCCGGCGTCGACCAGGCGGTGCCGCAGGTGCTCGATCGGGCCGTTCGCGGTCGCCTGCAGGACGGCCTTCCCGGTCATGGCCAGGATGACGCCGTCGTACGCTTTGCCCGGTTCAGCAAGTCGAACGGGCCCCAAGTCGAAGGCTGCACGCCGTGCGACCTCAAGGCGGCGTTCCAGATCCAGGGGCTTGATGGCATCGGCCAAGAGTTCGGGCAAGCGCCGGTTCTCTTCGAACCGTGTCGATGAGAAGAGGATCTTGCGCATCGACGCCTCGCTCTGCACGTCGGGCAAGGCGATGTCATTTACGCCGAGGTCGCGTGCGAGATAGAGTTGATCGCGACCATAGGACGTCTTGGTGAACTGAGCCCACTCCAGGGAATAGCCCGACTCTTGAGCCAGCTGGGCGGCAAAGACGCGCAAGGTACGGCTATTGCCGTCCGGGAAGGGATGGATGTAGTCCAGCTGCGTGTAGAGATCGGCCAGACACTTGGCGAAGCTCAGTTGGTCCAGTTGCGCCATGTCCTTGAGGTTGATCGCGCCCAGGATCGCATCGAGCTTGGCAATGGCCGTCTCGTCCATTCGGGAGTACGCGACAAAAGCCGTGGTTTTGACGTTTTCCAGCCAGCGCATCTTGAGCCAGTCGCGGCCATCAGGCACGGGGTCTCGGAACATGCCTGGCGTGACGGCTGTCAGCCCATGGGCGGGCAGGTCCTGGAAGATACGGCGATTGATTTCGCGAAGATGCGCGGCATCGAACTGGCCGCGAACGGGATCGAGCTGCAGCTCGACAATACGTCGTGCTGTGAACTTGGCCTCGAGGGCACTGCGCTCGAGGTCGGTCAGCACCATTACTCGCCCGTGACGAATTCCTGCAGCGTCATCTTGCCGTCGATGAAGGCTTGGCCTCGGCGCTGCTCTTGCTCGGTGACTTCGAAACCCTCGAGCTGAACCGACGCAAAGGCTTCGCTCACGGCGAGCTTGCGGCGCCGGCGTTCTTCATCGCTGATGACAGGATGAGCCAAGGTGATCACGGGTTCGTTCCTTTCGAAATCAACCATGATTTTACCTTCGTCGCCATGCCAAGTCAGCATCATTTCAGTACCACGCTATTGCGCCATTGGTTTAGCCGCTAAACACTGGACTGCTCAGATCCTCATCGGAGGCCACGCGCAGCTTCAAAGAAAGAAGTCTCGTGCTCCATTCCTCATCCGAAAGCTCGCCGTCCGATTGCCGCCAGACCACGATACCTGGAGCTTGAAAACTGCAAAACTCACCTTCTACGGATTTCCAGCCAAAAAGAAACCAGCCAACAACACTGGGAATGACACCGAGGTCTCGCACCACAATCTGGCAGCGCCAGCCAGGGTACCTACCAACAGCGTCAATGCGTTGCTGCAGTCGCGTCGCGCTGCGGTTGCGGCGATTCAGGAGCGACGTGCTGATGATAAGTACGCCAGGCTTGGCGCGTTTCTCGTACAACAAGATTTCGAAGGCTCGCAGCGAAAGTGCATTGAGTTCATCCCGGTCAGCCGGATTTTTGATCGCGCGAAAGTGCTTGGGCTTCACAAAAGGAAGAATGCTGGTGAACCGCCACCAGATCGACTTCAGGATAGGCGTGCTCAGATGGGTGGACCAAGTTTCGAGTGCACTGAGAGGCTTCTCACGTTGGGCAAGCACGCGTAAGCCCTTGTGCTTGTCGAAGCGGCGCACAAGGTGGCGCCAGATCAGGTAGCCCAGCATTAAGAGTACGATTCCTGCCAGAATGGCTGCGAATGGCTGCATGCGAATTATGAAGAGCCAGAATTTGCGCGGCAACAGATCAAGCGGAAGGTAGAACCCGGCACACAGTAGGATGAAGCTTACGCAAACCAAGACCAAAAGAATGAACATCCAACGGGGCATATCGCGCGTCATATTTGTGTCTCTGTCTCGGTTTGGACCATCTGGGTCGGCAAGGTTTCGATGCGATCTGCCAGATAAGTCATTTCGGTCATGTTGAATTGGTCGATGCCATCCCCGGCCTGGGCCATTTTAAGCAGCTATCTAAGGGTTGAATCACAGGACAGGGAGTGTCGCAGTGATAAGCAAGGCCAGGATACCTGCAGCGCAGAGAAATGGCCCGAATGCCTGCCGCTGAGGTGATAATGAATAGTGGGTATCTTCTGGTCTTAGAGTCGTAGATCTCCAGCCCGATGCAAACAGCGACAGGCTGGCCAGGAACACGGCCAGCGCCGCCGTGAGCAGCACACCCTGCAAGCCGACCCAGGCGCCAATGGCGGCGAGCATCTTGGCGTCCCCGGCACCGAACCCTGCCTGCCCTTTTTGGAGTCGACAGATTGCACTGGCGGCGATTATCGTTAGGAACCCAGCTGCGGCTCCAACGCAGGCATCCGTGAACGACGTAAACAGATGCCAGGCGTTCATCTCCAGCCCGAAGATCAAAAGAGGGATCGTCAGGAGGTTGGGGAGAAACCCGCTCAGCTGGTCGACTGCTGCCAGGACGATGAGGACGGCGCCGAACAGATCGACAATGAGTGAGATATCGGTCGCCCCGAACGTCAGCCCGACCAGTAGCAGCATGACGGTTGTCGCGGCAAGAATGACGCAGAAGGGGTTTAGGGATTGCTGGCCTTGAACTGACGACCCAGCTGGCAGCGACGACGACAAGTTCAAGAGCAGGTCTTCGGCGAACGTGGCCACCAGGTGGCCCAAGATCGGCCCAGCCAAAGCCATGACAAGTGCGCCCGGCAGGTTTTGATGGAGTTGTGCAACGACTGTCATGAGGTGATTTTCCTTGGTCTGATGTTCAAGGTTTAGCCGCTAAACTTCATCGGACTGGCTCAGAAGCTTGCCCATGCCCATGCGATCGAGCAGGCCGTCGAAATGCTCCCAGGAATGCACTTTGATGATGAGCTGGGCGGTATCTTTCTTACCCGGCGCGAGGATCACCGCCGTGCCCAGATGATCGGCCATGGCACGCTCGACGCGCTTGTAGTCAGCAGTTTTTTCGTTGGCATTCTTGGGCTTTTTCTTGGCTTTATTCGCCAGCGCGATTTTGTCGCGCACCGCCTTAGCAGCGCCACGGCTAATAGTTTGTTTAGCCGCTAAACTCGCCACTTCCCCCTCGCCTTCCAGTCCTTGATTCGCGGCTAAGCTTCCTTGCTGTAGCACCGCGTCGACCGCTTGAGGATCCTCACGGTAGGCTCGAGCCAACTCGTTGGCCACGGTGACGTCATTCACTCGACCGTCAGTGACTGCCTGCGCGATCGGATCGGGTAGGTGAAGCATCCCGACGTACTGCGAGACATACCCGCGGGTCTTCCCGAGCGTCTTGGCAATTTCTGCCTGCGTCGTCCCCTGCGACAGCTTGCGTCCCATGTAGTCAGCAATCTCGCGGGGGGTCAGATTCTCGCGCTGGATGTTCTCGATGATCTGGTCGTCTTCATCGTGATCGTTATCGATGAAGGCCGGGATCGTATCCTTTTTGGCCCAAAGGGAACCGCGATAGCGTCGCTCACCGTGGTTGACGAAGTACTCCCCGGGGTTGTCGGGATCGTCGCACACAGAGATGGGCGTTTTCACACCGTGCTCGGCAATCGATGCGCCGATCTCGGCGATGCTCTCGGGCGTGAGGCCAGGATTCTCAGCCGTACGCACTTGCGGGCGCAGCTTGATCTTGTCCAACGGGATATCCATCGGGCGGCCGGCTTTTTGGACCGGTTTGCCGAGCATCGAAGCCAGGTCACCCAGGCCGTTTAGATCCAGGCCGGTGGACGAGGTTTTGCTTGAGTGTTTAGCGGCTAAACTCATTGCGCGTCTCCCAAGTTTTCGTTGATCAATCCGAGTTTGTTCAGGATATAGGCGCCCATCTGGCGCATTTCGGTCGCAGCCGCTCGGGCCGACGTCTTGCGGCTCTTCCAAACCGGCTGACCTAACGCCAAGGCATCAGCCACCGAGGAACGGAGCCCCACCTTGAATGGCGTGAGCAGATTCCCATGCGCCTCTTGCACTTGCGCCAGGATCTGTACTTGCCGTGGGTTGCGCAGGTCCACACGGCTTGGCAGGATGCCCAGGAACTGCAGATCAGGATTGATCTCTTTGGCCATTAGGATGATGCCGAGCATGTCCTTGATTCCTTCAATGGAATACACCTCCATCTCCACCGGCGCGATAACTGCATCGGCCGCATGCAACGCGCTGCCTAGGGCAATGCTCAGGCCGGGCGCCGTGTCGATCACGCAAAGATCGTAGGCATCGGAAAGCTTGGCCATCTGTGACGACAAGTTCTCCCGCGCTTGATCCAGTGGCATGTAGATCAGATTCGCAAGCAATCGGTCCGCGACGATCAGGTCTAGCCTGGGGCCGTCAGCCGGTTTAGCGGCTAAACCGATCACCTCGCTCGGACTGAAAAGCTGGCTCGCCGCGATCCCGCAAGCCGCCGCGGTCAGTGACTTGGACAAATTGCCAGTGTCCAGATCGATGGCCAGCACGCGCAGGCCCGACTCGACGCCGTACCAAGCTATATGGGCTGCGGTTGCGGTCTTACCGACACCGCCTTTACCTTGGGCTACGACTGCTGTTTTCATGAATTTCTCCTGTGTGTTTAGCGGCTAAACACCGCCTTGATTCGCCGCCTCTCTCGCCAGGGTTTAGCGGCTAAACATCGCTTTCACTGCTAGATATCTTTGCGATCTTCTGGGGCCTTTAATTCCGGCCATACTTCCCAGTAATCTGTCGGTCGCATTTCCTCTCGCGAAATGCCGAGAGCATTCATCAATTTGATGCAGTCCTCGGCCTTCAGAGGTTTCTTACTTCTCATCATTTTTGAGATAGCGGCCTGAGACACATCAAGCACTTTGGCTAAGTCAGCCTGAGTGCCACCTGCAAGCTGCTGCGCCTTCAATAGCCCTGCGTACGAAGGGCCATGTTGCTTAAGACTGAAATGGAATTTTTTGATCATGGTGGGCTTATTTTATAACTATAGTTATTTTCACACAAGGATCAGGTCGGTTTCCCTAGTTGGGTCTATACAACTTAGGTAATAGCCTTAGGCATGGACCTTATAGCGACAGGCGCTAGGATCAAAGCCCGCCGAATTGAGTTGGGGCTCACCCAACAAAAGTTGGCGCAGAAGGTATCCGCGCTCTCCAGCAACCTCTCTCAGGCCGCCCTAAATAAAATTGAGAAAGGCGGCGCCACTAGTCGCCTCTTCGATATCGCAGAGGCCCTGGAGATATCCGTTCTTCGTCTTGCTTACGCTGACGATATTCCGAAATATGACGGATATTGGCCGTTCAAAATTTCGAGACTAGAAGACTTCGAGCAACTCAAGCCTTCCAAAAAGGAAGAACTCGATCAGCGACTAGCTGACTTCATTGCTGGCGCGCTTTAAGCCCACAGCCCAGACTATTAAACCGACCGCCCCGGCAATCCTGAGCAAGGCTGCTGTGTTGATGTTTTATTCCGAGCCAGGAATAGCCTCGAAATAAACAATCACAAGACAGCTATTCGTCAATATTTCGCAACATAACAACTTTAATAATTGTTAATAAATGTCAATTTATTGACCGTTAAAATTACTTTAGTTATTATTCGAGTCAGCTCTTTAATCACCGAATCGTAAACATGTTCGGCATGCACTTTGTCGCTGCCGTTTGGGGACTCTCCACGCCCGTTGTCGTCGCTCGATGACCTTAGGCGTGTAGAACTGCTGGTCGCCCTGACACAAAAGTCCCAGCAAAAGCCATTGAGAAATCCCCTGCCAACACAGGAGAGGTTTCACGCCAAGGCATTCGTGCGGAGTGCGCCGGCCGCGAGTAGATCGCCGGCGATAAGCCCCTAGGTGTGTTGCAGAGATGCACCGGCGCAATGGTCTTGTATGTTTTGGCCTGCAGGCCGTCGCCAGTCTCATAGGACGCCGCCGCCCAGGCCAGACCTGTTAGTTCACAGGTCTGAAGTAGCCGAAGTTAAGGTCTTCAAGCAAGGAGGTGGTGTGGATTTCGGGAATCCGTCCACGGCACCTTCAACAAGCGCCTCTTCCAACACTGACATGGCGAGTAATGTCGGAGAACACCAGCACCGGAGACCAACGGCGCTGCGGAGTGCAAGTCTCTAAGTCGCCGCCCGCGTCGTGGTATCTCGCTGGCGGCATCCGAATCGGCATTCGCCACCCTACTTTCACTTCAATGTTTAGCGGCTAAACACTTGATGGTTTAGCCGCTAATCATTGCGTCGTGGAGGACCCCAGAGTGCTCCGATTCGAATGCTCAAATCCAAGGAAGGAACCATGCGCCACCCATTGCCGAGCTGGGTTTCATGGAGGGGTCTGATCGTAATCCTGATTGTCTCAATCGCGATGACGTTTGAAATCAGGGGCTACCTTCAACCGCATCCCCAATCACAGCTGCCGAGCATCCAGCTTCAGGTTGGCTCGCAACCAGTACAAGCCGAAGTTGCCCTCACTCCGGAAGAACAAGAACGCGGACTGATGTTCCGCAAGAGTCTGCCAGACAATCAAGGCATGCTCTTCGTCTTTCAGAAACTTCAACCTCAATGCTTCTGGATGCACAACACGCCGCTTCCCCTGTCGATTGCTTTCATGAACGACGGAGGAAAGATCATAAGTATCCAAGACATGGCGCCGGAAACCAACGTCGGTCACTGCTCGGGCAAACCGGTGCGCTATGCGCTGGAAATGCCTCAAGGCTGGTATGCAGCCAAAGGCGTCGAATATGGAAGCGATGTAGCTGGGCTACCCGCGCCATGATTGCGGCAGAGTTCGGCCATCGCCGGCTCCTGAGATAAGGGATCGATTGGTGTAGAAACGGACCATTTTCTATTTGCGCACTGGTCGCCCTTATGTAATTCCTGCTTTTCAACGATGAAACCGAGCGCTGTTTAGCGGCTAAAGCAGCATGTGTTTAGCCGCTAAACATCGTCGCCTTACTCGACGGGAAATCATGAAAGAGTTCAAAACTTACCCCGTCGAGATCGCTCTTGGCGGGGATACCAAAACCTATTCGCCGGCGTTTCAGCAAGAGGAACAGTTTGCCGAAGGCTGGAAGAAGGTGCTTGTGATGTCGCATGGCAAGGCCGTGCTTCGTTGCTTGTGTGCTGGTGAAGGCGAAAAGCGCTTATCGATTCACAGTATTGCGGCAATCGACAAATTCCATCTGGCTCGCTTTCCAGACACCGGCCCCGAACATGCGGAAGACTGTGTGTTCTGGGGAGCTGATCCGAAGGCCTCAGGAATGGGTGCCTACCGCCGCGGCGTGGTCGAAGAGTTGGACGACGGGAATACGAAAATCAAACTCAAGATCGGCCTGCAGCAGCGCTCGACCAAGGCGCCAGAGGATGCGGAGCAATCTGAGGCAAAGTCGGCACAAGCGAACCGCAAGCCTGGCCAGACCAGCATGTCGCTTCTTGGGCTGCTGCATTTCCTCTGGACGCAGGCGGGCTTGAACACATGGTCGCCAGGGAAAGACAAGAGGACGATGGGCCTGGTCCACTATCACCTGCAGCGCGTAGCCACCAGCACTTATGCAGGTCGCATCAAGTTGTCGCAGAACCTCTTGATCGGTGCGCCGGCCGGTGGCAAGCAAGCGGTGGTAAACGAAGCCAAGAGTCGAGCAGCCAGCACTGAGCGCCGCCGCCTGGTCGTGATCGCGCCACTGGCCAAGCATCACGAGGAATCGGAGACGGCGTCGACCTTGCCGATCTCGACCTACCACGGAATTCCGCACCTGCTAATGAGCACGGAAATCTGGGATGTGCTTCAGAAGCGGTTCTCGCGCGAAATCAACGCCTGGCGATCGGGAAACCCTTCGATCGTCATCGTCCAGACGGATCCGCCCAAGTCCTCAGGCGGAAACACGACGGCCCAGGTCGTCGACGTCTCGCTGATGTCGGTATCGCAGGACTGGATCCCCGTCGATTCCAGCTTCGAAGTACTGGTCGCAGAGAAGTTGGTTGCTGAACAACGGCGTTTCGAGAAGCCACTGCGCTTCGATGCCGACGACGTGACATTTCCCGATTTCTGGCTCAAGGATGTCGGGGCTCCGATGCCCATGGAAGTCTGGGGGATGACCTCGGCTGATTACCAGTCGCGTAAGGCCGAGAAGTCGGCCTACTACGACGAAACCTACGGAAAGGACGGCTGGTGGTCCTGGAACGGTGCGATTGGGGACGATCTGCCGGATTTTCCGTCCTCGCTTAGCCAGGCTCCCAACGATCCCGCTATTGGAGGTTCACCATGAAGTCGCAGTCTTCCATGAACCCTCCCGCGCGCTATATCCGAATGGGAAAGGCGCCTGCCTATTTGGGCATGTGCCGTGCGGTATTCAACAAGACTGTTCGTCCTTTTTTAACCGAGCTACCCATCGGCAAACAAGGTATCGCGTTTGATCGTGAACAGCTAGATGAATGGGCAACCTGGTTCCGTCAATCTCATGAGGCACAACAAATTGACAAGCGCAGCTCCGCGGGTAACGATATCCCTCGCAGCGAGCGCCGCCATAGTCTCGGAGCATCAAAACTATGGGGCAAAAAACAATCCCAGGCCTTCTATTCAGGAAAGGCATCTGGCACATCGATAAACAGGTCCGAAACTTTGGACGCCTTTGCGAAAGCACTGGAACGGGCGACCGGCAAGAAGCCGAAGCCTATCTAATCCGGCGCTTAGAAGGAATCCGAAAGGAAACGGTTTTCGGTGTTCGCCAGCGCCGGCTCTGGCGAGAAGCCGCAACCCGATTTCTGGAGGAATACGCACATCAGCCTTCCATAGCCCACAGCGCAATCTTCTTAAAGCAGCTCGACCCCTATATCGGGGATTTGTTCATTCATGAGATCGATGATGAAGCTTTGCAGCCCTATATCGAAGACAGGCGCGAACAGGGCAGAGCGCCGCGGACGATCAACATCGCTTTGCAACGGGTGGTACGGATTTTGAATCTGGCCTCGCGCAAGTGGCGGGATGATCAGAAGCGCCCCTGGCTTGACGCAGTACCGATGATTGAAATGCTTGACGAAAAATCAACGCAACGACTGCCCTACCCGCTGTCATGGGAGGAACAGGCCGTTTTTTTTGCTGAGCTACCAGATCATCTGTCGAAGATGGCCCTGTACAAAGTCAACACCGGCAGCAGAGAGCAGGAAGTCTGCAAACTGAACTGGAATTGGGAGATCCCCGTTCCCGAGTTGAATACCAGCGTTTTTCTCATCCCTGCCAATTTTGGCGGTAGGTCGGAAACTGCTGGGGTGAAGAATCGGGAAGATCGCTTGGTCGTGCTGAACGAGGTGGCTCGTTCCATCATTGAAGGCCAACGAGGTATTGATGAAGACTGGGTGTTCCCTTACGACGGATCGCCTTTGCACAGGATGAACGATACGGCTTGGAAAAATGCCCGCAAAAGAGCCGCCGCACGATGGGAGAAGGAGAAAAGGCAACCCGCGCATTGGGGGTTTGCTCATTTGCGAGTCCACGACCTGAAGCATACATATGGCCGGCGCCTACGGGCTGCCGATGTGCCGGAAGAGGATCGCAAGTCGCTACTGGGGCATACGGACGGTAGCGTTACTTCCCACTATTCATCCGCAGAGCTGGCCAAGTTGATCGATTACTCAAATCGTGTCGCGCTAACGGATACCCGAAGCCCGTCACTGACCATTCTGAAAAGGAGAGCGTGATGAAAAAGTCCCGCAAAAGTCCCGCAAAGAAATAAGGGAGTTAGTGACTACTATCACTAACTCCCTTGGTACTACTGGTCGGGACGGCGGGATTCGAACTCGCGACCCCTTGCACCCCATGCAAGTGCGCTACCAGGCTGCGCTACGCCCCGAAAGAACGAAACTATAGCATAAATTGTGTACGGTACTCAAACGCCAAGGTTCACGAATCCGACTTCGACGCCTGGCCCAGGATATCGGCGATCTGCGTCAGTTCCGCGCGCAGCGCTTGCAGTTCGCCAGGGCTCAGGCGCACCGCGGCATCCGGATCATTCACCGCGGTATCGCCACGCGTGTCACCCAGGCGGTTGCGCGCGCCGCTGATGGTGAAACCCTGTTCGTACAGCAAAGAACGGATACGGCGAATAAGCAGCACCTCATGGTGCTGGTAGTAGCGCCGGTTGCCGCGCCGCTTGACCGGCTTGAGCTGGGTAAATTCCTGCTCCCAATAGCGCAGCACGTGCGGTTTGACGCCGCAAAGATCGCTGACTTCGCCGATCGTGAAATAGCGCTTGGCAGGGATGGGAGGCAGCACGACCTCGATGTTTTCAGGACGGGGCATGGGAAGGATTATGCCTCTTCATCAAGACCGAGTTCGTCCTCGGCGGGTGCCTGCTCGACCACGCTCTTGAGTTTCTGGCTGGCGTGGAAAGTGACCACGCGCCGCGCCGCGATGGGAATGGTCTCGCCCGTCTTGGGGTTGCGACCTGGACGCGGGGGCTTGTCGCGCACCTGAAAGTTGCCAAAGCCCGAGAGCTTGACCGAGTCGCCACGGGCCAGGGCCTCGCGGATTTCTTGGAAGAAAGTATCGACGATGTCCTTGGCTTCACGCTTGTTCAAGCCGACCCGCTCGAAGAGCAGTTCAGCCAGTTCAGCCTTGGTGAGCGTGCGCGGTTCGGCAAGCATTGGATCCCCTATGTTCTTGTATCGACACGTGCTCTGGATCAATCCCGCAGCCGCGCGCCGTGCGCAGCCGACAAGGCCTGCAGCAGGCGCGCCATACATTCGGACACGCGTGCTTCGTCCAGCGTGACTTCAGTGTCTTGCAGCCAGAAGCGGAAGGCAAGGCTTTTCTCGGCTGCGGCCGGGCCGTCCTGGTGCTTCTCGCGCCACACGTCAAACAGGCGTACGTCGCGCACCAGCGCGAGCTTTGCATCGGCCTTGACTGCCTTGGCCACGGCATCCAGAAGCGCCTGGGCCGGTGTCTCGGCCTTGACCCACAAGGCCAGATCACGCAACACCACGGGCTGGCGCGAAATCTCACCCACCGCGGGCATGACGCCGGCCTGCAGCGCGGCGACATCCAGCTCGAACACCACGGGTGCGTGCGCCAGCTCGGCCTGCTGCGCCCAGCGCGGATGCAGCTCGCCTATCCAGCCCACGGCCTGGCCGTCCAACTCGATGCGGGCGCTGCGTCCGGGATGCAGCGCGGGATGCCTGTCAGCCGCGAAGCGCAATTTGTCGGCGCGCGCGCCGAACAGGGCCTGGACGTCCATCTTCACGTCGTAGAAATCGACGTGGCGCGCGGCCTCGCCCCATTGCTCGGCCACGGCCGGACCCCAGGCGGCGCCCGCCAGGCGCATGGGCTGATCCACGCCCGCGACGGACAAGGGGCCGTCGACGACCGAGGCGTCGCGCAGGAACACCCCGCCCAGCTCGAACACGCGCACGCGCGTCTGCTTGCGGTTGGCATTGTGACGGACATTGGCGACCAGACCTGCGATCAGACTCGAACGCATCACCGACATATGGCTGGCGATGGGGTTGAGCAGACGCACGGGGGCATCGTTGCCCGCGTAGTCACGTTCCCAGTCGGCTTGGACGAAGCTGTAGTTGACGACCTCCTGGTAGTCGCGCGCCGCGACCAGGCGGCGCAGCGCGTGCGGACCGCGATGCGTCTCGGGCTCGGCGCGCATCTTGGCACGCGCCATGGGCGGCACGTCGGGAATGCGCTCGAAACCGTGGATGCGGGCCACTTCTTCGATGAGGTCTTCTTCGATGTTGATGTCAAAGCGATAGGACGGCGGCGTGACGATGAAGTCGTCCCCCTCGGGCACGAACGGCAGGCTCAGGCGCGTGAAGATGTCGGCGACTTCCTCGCCCGTGACCGGCACGCCCAGCACACGCCGGCAGCGCGCCAGGCGCATGCGCACGGGCGCTCGCTCGGGCAGCTTGAGCACCTGGTCTTGCAGCGGGCCGGCTTGGCCGCCGCAGATCTGCAGGATCAGCGCGGTGATGCGCTCCAGGTGTTCGGGGATCGTGGCGTAGTCCACGCCGCGCTCGTAGCGGTGGCTGGCTTCAGAGCTGAGCTTGAAGCGGCGCGGCCGTCCGGCGATGGCCTCGGCCCACCAGAAAGCCGCCTCGACGAAGATGTTCCGCGTATCCAGCGTGACCGAGGTGGCCTGGCCGCCCATGATGCCGGCCAGGCTCTCGACTTGGCCGCCGGCGGTGATCACACCTACGGTTTCATCCAGCGCGATGGTCTGGCCGTTGAGCAGTTCCAGGCTTTCGCCCGTGCGGCCCCAGCGCACCTCCAGTTCGCCCGGCACCTTGTCCAGGTCGAACACATGGGTGGGACGGCCCAGCTCCAGCATGACGTAGTTGGAAATGT
The DNA here is from genome assembly GCF_000382185.1 of Bordetella sp. FB-8. Classification (NCBI taxonomy): domain Bacteria; kingdom Pseudomonadati; phylum Pseudomonadota; class Betaproteobacteria; order Burkholderiales; family Alcaligenaceae; genus Bordetella; species Bordetella sp. FB-8. Next base: position 3,879,770 of record NZ_KB907784.1, read on the forward strand.
CCACCAGGGCTGAGATCGAGCGCATGCCAGCCCGCTCCAGGCGCGTCTTCATCCAGTCGGGCGTCGCCGCGCGGGCGTTGACGCCGCGGATCACGCGGCCGGCGAAACGCCCGCACAGATCGGGAGCACTCACCTTCACGGGCAGGCGGTCGCCGATGGCGACCGCCACCGGCGCCATCTCGGGCAAGTGCATGGTCGCGCCGGTGAGCGCGACCACTTCGCGCGCCACACCCATGATGGACAGGCAATCGGCGCGGTTGGGCGTGAGCTTGAGGGTGAAGACCATGTCTTCCAGGTCGAGCGCCTGGCGGATGTCGGTACCCGGCTCGATCGATTCGGGCAGGACCATCAGGCCGCTATGGTCCTGCGACATGCCCAGCTCGCGGGCCGAGCACAACATGCCGAAGGACTCGACGCCGCGCATCTTGGCCTTGCCAATCTTCATGTCGCCAGGCAGCCGGGCGCCGATGCGCGCCAGCGGCACGGTGATGCCGGCCGCCGCGTTGGGCGCACCGCAGACGATCTGCAGGAGCTCGCCCGAACCGTCGTCGACCTTGCACACGCGCAGTTTGTCAGCGTCCGGATGCGGCGCGATTTCTTCAATGCGTGCCACCACCACACCGGAGAACGGCGGCACAGCGGGCTGAAGGTCGTCGACCTCCAGGCCGGCCATGGTGAGCTTGTGCGCGAGCTCATCGGTGGACAAATTGGGGTCGACCAGCGCACGCAGCCAGGATTCGGGAAATTGCATATCAGCTCCGCCGGGCCGCCCCAAGGGGCTGATGCGCCCCCGCGGGGGGCAGTGAACGCAGTGAACGTAGGGGTCTCATATTCCGCTCTTTATTCGTTGAACTGGCGCAGAAAGCGCAGGTCGCCTTCGTAGAACTGGCGCAGGTCGTTGACGCCGTAGCGCAGCATGGTCAGGCGCTCCAGGCCCGAGCCGAAGGCAAAACCGATATAGCGCTCGGGATCGAGCCCGAAATTGCGCACCACTTGCGGATGCACCTGGCCCGAGCCCGAGATCTCCAGCCAGCGGCCCTTGTTGGGGCCAGACGTGAACATCATGTCGATCTCGGCCGAAGGTTCCGTGAAGGGAAAGAAAGACGGGCGAAAGCGCACCACCAGATCGTCGCTTTCGAAAAAGCAGCGCAGGAAATCGGTGTACACACCCTTCAGGTCGGCGAACGAGATGTCCTCGGCTATCCACAGGCCTTCGACCTGGTGGAACATGGGTGAGTGCGTGGCATCGCTGTCGACGCGATAGGTGCGGCCCGGCGCGATGACCTTGATCGGCGGATGGTCCTTGTGCATGCGCGCATAGCGCACTTGCATGGGGCTGGTGTGCGTGCGCAGAAGCAGCGGCTGGCCGTCGCTGCCGTTCATATCGACGTAGAAGGTGTCCTGCATCGAGCGTGCGGGATGGTCCGGCGGACTGTTCAATGCAGTGAAGTTGGTCCAGTCGTTCTCGATCTCGGGGCCGCTGGCCACGTCGAAACCGATGGAGCGAAATATCTGCTCGACCCGTTCCCAGGTGCGGATCACCGGGTGGATGCCGCCGGGAAGCCTGCCGCGGCCGGGCAGCGTGACGTCGATGGTCTCGAAGGCCAGACGCGCATCGAGCTCGGCCTGCGCCAAACCGGCGCGGCGCTCATTGAGCAAGGCTTCGATCCTCTGCTTGGCCTGGTTGATGCGTGCGCCCGTGTCGCGCTTATCTTGCGCGGACAACGCGCCCAGGCCCTTGAGCAGCACCGTCAAAGCGCCCTCCTTGCCCAGGAAACGCGCTTTGGCGTTTTCCAGCGCGGTGCCGTCCTTGGCCTGCGCGAAATTTTCTTCAGCCTGGGCAACCAGGTCGTCCAGCGATGTACTCATGAGCGTCGCACAACTTGTCGGAGCTATGGGCAGGGTCTTGGCGGACCCCGAAAATACAAATGGGGCTGGAGATCGACCCCAGCCCCATCTGAGGCGCGGTGCGCGATCAGGCGCACCGGTTTATTGCTTGCCTTTGAGGCTTACGCGCCCAGAGCGGCCCTGACCTGTTGCACGATGGCGGCAAAGCCGGCCTTGTCGCGCACGGCCAGGTCGGCCAGCACCTTGCGATCGAGTTCGATCGCGGCCTTTTTCAGGCCGGCGATGAACACGCTGTAGCTCATGCCCTGTTCACGCACGGCGGCGTTGATACGGGTGATCCACAGGGCGCGGAAGGTGCGCTTCTTGTTGCGGCGATCGCGGTAGGCATATTGGCCGGCACGCATGACCGCCTGCTTGGCGATACGAAATACATTGCCGCGGCGGCCACGATAGCCCTTGGCGGCGTTGATGACTTTCTTGTGACGGGCACGGGCGGTAACACCACGTTTAACGCGAGGCATGGTGGTCTCCTATCAAGCGTAAGGCATCATCGCGCGCACGGACGCGACGTTGGTTTCATGAACAGCGGCCGAGCCACGCAGCTGGCGCTTGTTCTTGGTGGTCTTCTTGGTCAGGATGTGGCGCTTGAACGCCTGACCGCGCTTGATCGATCCGCTGCCGCGAACCTGAAAGCGCTTGGAAGCGCTTTTCTTGGTTTTCATCTTGGGCATGATGATTCCTGCTTTCCAGTTGAATTACCCTTCGGGCCGCATCGGCGGCCGTGGGGTCGGTGAATTCGTGGTCGGGTGCCCCGGCTTGTTACGCCCGGAACTTGCGGCTGGCAGCTCTCCGCCGGAAGGGTTTCTCAACCGGCTTTTCCACATGCCTGACCCGCGCCACATCGCAATTTCCCGGCACAAATCCGGGAAAGCCTTTGATTATATGGCAAAAAACCATCGAAAGACAATCCCGCCGGTTGTACCCGCCCTGCTTTGTGACGAAAAAGATGCCTCACCGTAAATTTTACGACTACGACGCTGGAAGTCCTGCGGACGATCAGGCGGTCTTCACCTCGTCCAGCCCGAGCTCGCTGCGCATGGTTTCGCGGATCTTGAACTTCTGGATCTTGCCGGTCACCGTCATGGGGAACTCGCCGACGAAGCGGATGTAGCGCGGGATCTTCTGGTGGGCGATCTGCCCTTTGCAAAAGTCGCGCACGGTCTCTTCGGCCAGCGTCTGGCCCGGCTTGACGATGATCCAGGCGCAGAGTTCCTCGCCGTATTTCGGGTCGGGCAAGCCCACCACCTGCACGTCCTGGATGGCGGGATGGCGGTAGAGGAACTCCTCGATCTCGCGCGGGTAGAGGTTCTCGCCGCCGCGGATGACCATGTCTTTGATGCGACCGACGATGTTCACATAGCCTTCGTCGTCCATGGTGGCCAAGTCGCCGGTGTGCATCCAATGCGCGTCGTCGATGGCCTCGCGTGTCTTGGCTTCGTCTTCCCAATAGCCGTGCATGACGGAATAGCCGCGCGTACACAGCTCGCCCGTTGCGCCGCGCGGCACCGTGGCGCCGGTACCCGGGTCGACGACTTTCACCTCCAGATGCGGATGCACCCGGCCTACCGTGGACACGCGTTTTTCCTGCGGCGTGTCAGTAGCGCTCTGGCAGCTGACCGGGCTGGTCTCGGTCATGCCATAGGCAATGGTGACTTCGCCCATGTGCATCAAGCCCACCACCCGCTTCATCACCTCGATGGGGCACGGCGAGCCGGCCATGATGCCGGTGCGCAGCGTGGACAGGTCGAACTCGGCAAAGCGCGGGTGATCGAGCTCGGCGATGAACATGGTGGGCACCCCGTGCAGCCCGGTGCAGCGCTCGGCCTGTACGGTTTCCAGGACCAGCAGGGGATCGAAGCCATCGTTGGGGTAGACGATGGCCGAGCCGTGGGTGAGACACGCCAGATTGCCCAGCACCATGCCAAAGCAATGATATAGCGGCACCGGGATGCACAGGCGGTCCTCGGGGGTGAGCCTCATGCACTCGCCGATGAAAAAGCCATTGTTGAGGATATTGCGGTGCGTGAGCGTGGCGCCCTTGGGAAAGCCCGTGGTGCCGCTGGTGAACTGGATATTGATCGGGTCGGTGTTCTTCAGTCCGCGCTGCACCTGGCGCACGCGCGCATCGGCCGGATCGCCCGCGGCCAGCAGCGCGGAGAAGCGCTGCATGCCGGGTTCCTCGCCCCCCTGCCCCGCCTGGTCTATCCACACCACGCGGCGCAGGTGCGGCAGGCGCGCCGACTGCAGTTGGCCTGCGCTGGCCGTGTCCAGTTCGGGCGCCAGTTCGCGCAGCATGGCCAGGTAGTTGCTGGTCTTGAAGGTGGACATGGTCACCAGCAGCTTGCAAGCCACCTTGTTCAGCGCATACTCGACCTCGGCGGTGCGGTAGGCCGGGTTGATGTTGACCAGGATCAGCCCCGCCTTGGCCGTGGCCAGCTGCATCAATACCCAGGCGGAATTGTTGTGCGACCAGATGCCCACCCGATCGCCGGGCGCCAGATCCGACGCCAGCAAGGCGCTGGCCAGGCGGCCGGCCTCGACTTGCAATTCTCGGTAGGTATAGCGTTTACCCTCGTGGCGACAGACCAGCGCCTCGCGCTGGGGCTGACTATCGGCCATGGCGTCGAAGAAATCGCCTATGGTCTGTTCGATCAAAGGAACCTCGACAGGCCCCGCAGCGTAGGAAAGACCCGAATCGATGGTGCTCACGACTGTCTCCTCATAGTGCGCCGGGGCAGTCTGGCGCTGCCCTATGGCAAAAACCTGGCAAGTCTACTCTAGCCCATGACGACATGGAACCTCGCAGTCGCCTCGGTCAATCAGCTATCAGCCAAGCGCGGCGCATCGGCCAGACAATCGGCATAACCCCCGACCTGGCGCTAGTCATGAACGCTGAACGCTGGGCCTGGCTGCCTGTGAGCGCCGTGCCGCGCAAGGCGAAGCCGACTGTCGCTTTCGCGCTGGCCGAATGCGACGACGAGTTGAGCATCCCTGAGCCGAACTATTTCGTGCATGCCAGCTTGGGCAGTCTCGAATTGCGCCAGGGGGAGAACACCGAGGATATCGGTCAACGCATCTCTGTACCTCCCGACCGTGGGGGCCAGCGTGCCTAGGGTCGGCATCGATTCGATCGGGCTGCACCGCGTCGACCTTCTCAAGCGCGATGTCGATGGAATGCACGCCGAAGCGCTACGCGGAGTCCGCAATACACCACTATAGACACTCAAGCCGATATTGCCGGTCGAGATCATCACATCCGACCCGGCGCGAATCAAAGCTATGCTCGATAATTTGGGGTATCGCTATTTTCCGTTCAGGGAGAATCTGATCGCGATCCGCACGGAGGATCTCGTACTGCAGCACATGGGCTACAAAGACGACACGATCTACTTCACTTGAACCGGATGCCATCGGGTTGCCTACGCCTGACCCTTCGCGGCCATGCGGTATTGCACCGCCTCGGCCACATGGCGCACCTCAATGCGCTCCGACTCCTCCAGGTCGGCCAAGGTGCGCGCCACGCGCAAAGCCCGGTGCCGGGCCCGCGCCGAACCGTCCAGTCTTTGCTGGGCCTGGCGCAGCAGATCGCGGGCCGCGTCCGACATCGCACAGTGGTGCTCCAGATCCCTACCCGCAAGCCGGGCGTTCAGCCCGTGCTGCCGGGCCTGCTGACGCGCGCGACAGCGCATGACGCGCTCGCGCACCGCCGCGGACGTCTCGCCCGCGGCCCCGTCCAGTAAAGCCGGATCGGCAGGCGGCATCGAGACATGCAGGTCGATGCGATCGAGCAAGGGCCCGGAAAGCTTGGCGGTATAGCGCGCCACCTGGTCGGGCGTGCAACGGCAGGGGCGCGCGGGATGGCCGCGCCAGCCGCAGGGGCAGGGATTCATCGCCGCCACCAGTTGGAACGCGCAGGGGTACTCCACCTGCCGCAGCGCTCTCGAAATGGCGACCCGTCCGGTCTCCATCGGTTCGCGCAAGGCCTCCAGCGCTTCGCGCCGGAACTCGGGCAATTCGTCGAGAAACAAGATACCGTGATGGGCCAGGCTGATCTCCCCCGGCCGGGGGCGGGATCCGCCTCCGATCAGCGCCGCCGATGAAACCAGATGGTGCGGCGATCTGATTGGGGGCTGCTGCGCAATACCCGTTATGCGCGCGCCGCCATGCGCCAGCCCGTTCAAGGCTGCGACCTCCATAGCCTGTACCGGAGACAGCGGCGGCAACAGGCCCGGCAGGCGCTGGGCCAGCATGCTTTTGCCGGCGCCGGGCGGCCCGCTCATGAGCAGGCTATGGCCGCCCGCGGCGCAGATTTCGAGCGCGCGACGCGCGCCGGCCTGCCCTCTGACATCAGACAAGCAAGGCGGCGCCTCGGCCGGCAACCGCGCGGCTGGCTCGGCCAGCGGCAGGGACGCGGTCCCCGCCAGATGCGCCGCGACTTCGGCCAGGGTGCGCGCCACGTAAACGCGCAGGCCCGGCACCCAGGCCGCGATGCCAGCGCTGCCTGAGGGCAGGATCATCGCCGCGCCGGGGCGCTCGCGCGCCAACCCCAGGGCCAGCGGCAGGACAGAGGCCACCGGCACCAGCGCACCGGTCAGCGACAGCTCGGCGGCGAGCACCAGATCGGCCAGCGCCTCGGGCGGCTGCCCAGGCGGCGGCGACAGCTGGCCCGAAGCCAGCAGCACACCCAGCGCGATGGGCAGATCAAAGCGCGCCGAATCCTTGGGCAGATCGGCGGGCGAAAGATTGACGATGATTCGTCCGGCGGGAAACTCATAACCGCTATTGACCAGCGCGGCGCGCACGCGCTCGCGGCTTTCGCGCACTTCGGCCTCTGGCAGGCCCACGACATGGAAGGCGGGCAATCCGCTGCCCACATGGGTTTCCACCCGCACGGCGGGAGCATCCAGACCCACCAGGGCACGGCTGGCAAGAACGGCTAGAGTCATGACAATGCCTCGGCTGTGACATGGAACAACGCAGTATGCGGGCAGGCCGCGGATCGACAGGACGAGGCGGGATGGAAATGCCACAGGGCAATTGTGCGGATTGCATTTGCCCGAGAACCCGCACCGACGGGTCTGCATCAGCGAGAACGACTGTAGCTCGCCCGCATCAGTCGCCCCGGCGCGGCGCAGGCTGCTTAACTTCTGGCGCACCCGGCCGTTAGTCGATGACAACAATCTCGGCAGCCGAATCGCAGTTCGGGCGCGCCAGGGGTATCGAATGACCGCCATCGCCTCCGTGGCTGCGTCCGTCCTGGCGCAGACGCAAGCAGTACAGACCGCTTCCGGCTCCTCGGCCGAAAGCCGCCCGCCGCAGGCAACTGCCTCGTCTACCCTGGTATCGATTGCCGGCATCCCGCCCATGCCGCCGCTGACCTACGCGGTTCCCGCGACGCAACCTGTCTGGGAAACCAATGCAGTGGACGGGATCAGTCAGACGATGGCGCGCAATTTCTCAGCCTCGACGCTCTCGGGACGCCTGCAGGGCCTGGGCCAGCTCATGCTGCAGCAGCTGGGCGGAGGCCAAAACGATTTCTCGCAATCGGTGTACCTGCCGTCCACCAACGCCGTGCCCAGCACTTCGCTGGCAAGGGCGATGCAGTCCGCCTTGCACACGGGGGCCAACAACCAGGTTTCGCTCGGCGTCGCCCTGCGCGACGGCGCCAGGGTGCAGATCACGCTTGGCGACCAGAACAACGGACTCGCGGCCGCTATCACCGTTACCGGCGGCAAGCTCAGCGATGCAGATCGTTCGGCCCTGTCGAAGATGGCCGGCGGCTTGCAGCAAGCCATCGACGGCCTGACCTCGTCGGATCAGCCCACACTCGATCTGAGCGGACTCTTGCGGCAGTTCAATTCCAGCGTCTTCGCCTCGGTCGACCTGAATGCATCCGTCGACCCAACCGGCCAAGGCGCGCAGAGCCTGGCTTTGCACATCGACGGCACGCAGCGCTCGCTGCAGACCAGCGGTCCGCTCGGGTCCATGCAGATCAGCGTGGACACGTCCAATACCGCTATCCTGGGCAGCGCCAGCCAGCAGGCCCAGGCAATCGACAACTACCTGCAGCAGTTCGCCGCCGAAGGCACGCGCGGACATGGCAATGCCAGGCTCATCGCCATGTTTTCCGCGGCGTTCCAGTCGCTGAACAGCAACGACGCAACGGCGTCTTCCGGTTCCTCGCCGCAGTTGGGGGTGATCGGCGACGCGGCCCACAGCATGATGACCGGCCTGGCCGACTTCAGCGCTTCGGTAACGCAGGCCGCCCAATCGCCCAACCCCATGAACCCGGGCGAGGTGGACAGCTTCTCGTACCGCGTGTCGCAGCACACCACCGAACAGGCCAGCAACCGGTACAACTACACGATCACCCAGACGCAGCAGTCCCAACTCAATGCCAGCTATCACGCGCCGTTGCGGGCCGGCACCCTGCTCGCACTCGACGGCGACAAGGCATCGCAGAATTATTACTACACCCAGATCAACGACAGCGCGCAGAGCCAGACGACCATTCGCTACGCCAACGGCAAGCTGGCACTGGCCACCTTGAACCAGTCCGCCAGCGCGTCCGTGCATACGAAAATGTATGAGATGGGCCAGCTGCAAGAGAACACCATCGACCCCAGCCGCAGCTCCTGGTCCACGAATCTGCTGGACCTGCTCGACAGCGCGCAGCAGAACCCGGGCACCTCGCAGGCGATGCTGAACAATATCCGCAGTCTGATCGAACTGCCGGCCAGCCCCGGCCAATTGGCCAACAAAATCGGCTAGGGCCTTGCGCCGGGCGCGCTAGGTCATCCTGCGTGCCAGCATGCGCTCGACGGCATCGTAGATGCGCTGCACATAACAGTTCTTGAAGCCAAGCACCGGATCGCCAGGGCTTTCCATGTGCACCAGCATGGTGGCGTTGGCCTCGAACACCAGCACGCGGCCATCGGGCAGCAGCGAAAAGTCCACGCCACAGTAATCCAGATCCAGGCGCCGACCGATCTCGCCCAGCGCCCTCCAGGCCGCCGCGCCCAGCGCCGCCTGCGGATCGTCCAGAAAACGGCGCTCCTCCTCGGTCTTCCAGGCATCCGAGCGCATGTCCGCCGTCACGTAATGCAGCACCCACTGCCCCCCGATGGCCAGGTGATACGGCAGCGGCTCGCGGTCCACAAATACCACCCGGTACTTGCGAAAATACCCATCGGGCGAGCGGTAGTCGCAATACACGCTCAGGTAATGCTCGCACGACTGCCCCTGGCCGCCCGCATCGTCGGCCTCTTGCGGCGTCTCCAGACGCCGAAGCCCGGCGCCCCCATGCTTGCCCACGGGCCGCAAAGTCACGGGATATTGCAAACCAGCTGCCGCGATCGAGGCGGCCAGGTCCGGACCCGAACCACTGTCCCAGCGCACCGTGGGCGGCATGATGGCCCCCTCGATGCCCGACAGCAGGGCCGCGATCTGGTCGCGTGAGGTCCGCATGACGCGCTCCGGAGGATTGAGCACCGGCTTGTCGGCCGTCGCGAGCAGGGCTGCCGCGACCTTCAGACCCCAGGACGCCTTGTCCGCATCACCGATGGCATTGAAGATCAGGTCGTAGGGCGGCAGCTCCCGGATGGGCCCCGTAATGCCGTATTCGATGGCCCAGCGTATCTGGCGGTTGTACTCAGTGGGTATCAGGAACTTCACCGGCACATCGTTCAGGCCGCTGCTGCATAGGATCAGCACACTGCGCCGCTGGGTCGGCAGATCCGCGTCGACGTACAGCGATTGGAGTTGATGCGCCTGGTGGGCAAAGTGCTCGGCCTCCTGGCCGCGGTCCAGTTCGAGCATGGCCTTGCCCATGCCCAGATAGGCCTGGACCAGATTGGGGTCCAGCAGCATGGCGCGCTTGTACCAGTAGCTGGCCATATTCCATTGGCCACGCTGCAAAAGTGCCTGGCCCAGCTCGCACAGGTCGGTAGCGCAATTGCGCTGCAGCGCCTCGAAGCCCAGGCGCGCAACCTCGGCATTGAAGGGCAGGCCCGCCGCCTGCAGGGCCTGCGCGTACAAACAATGGACCTCGGGGTTCAGCGGATCATAGGTCGAAGCCTGTTCCAGCACGTCCATGGCCTGATCGGTCAGCCCGGCTTCGAGCAGTTTGCGCCCTTGGACGATCAGGGCCGTCGCCGAGCCGGTGCGGGACGCGCTGCCTTGCTCGGGAGGGTCCTGGATGAATTTCACCGCCCAAGCCGGAACCGGGCCTTGATAGAAGATGTGCAGGTTGTCGTTAAATGAGCCAAAGTTCAATCCGTGCTGCCTGGCAAGAATCTGCAGGGCGCGCGAAGTAAAGAGCGAGATGTGTCCGTTGCGCGGCGCGCAATACCACCATTTCTCGATACCGTCGGCCATCACCGACTCGGTGATCAGCAAAGTACTGAATAAAATCGCGCCGTCGTCGACCAGAAATTGCTTCAAGGACGACATCAGTTCATGCGGCCGAGGATGATGCTCGAACACCTCGAAGCACACCACTGTCTGGTAATTGCGTTCGGCGGCCTGGCGCATGCCCGGCTGGTCCGCATACGGATCGCAGGAATCGACGTGCGCAAAACCGCGCGACCTCAGTTCCTTCTCGAGCAGGCCGAGGCCGGAGCCGAAATCCAGCACCGTTCCCCATGCCATCTCCGGAAAGCGCTGGGCGATGAAATCCGCGTTCATGACCGGACGCTTGCCGAGATAGTCGGGATCGTGCCGGACGTACTGGTCGTTGTAGATATAGTCGGAAAAATCCTGCGCGCTCCATCCGTCCATCGCCTGCGTAAAGATGAAACCGCATTGGCTGCAGCAAAAATAAGCGATGGGCACTGCGGCATCCGGCTCGACGTGCCCGCCTGCCGCTGTCCGGTCCTCGCAAGAGCGCGAGAAGTCGACTGCGCCGCACAAACGGCTGGCGCCGCCGCAGCATTTGCAGGCGGCCTGGGATGGCACGGCCTGCACTTTCTCCTGCAATCCTTCTCTTGTCATCGTCGCTACTGCGCCCCCTGGGCCATTCGCCGCGCCAGCATGCCTTCGAATGCCTCGAAAATGCGCTGCACATACGGATTTTTGAAACGCAGGGCCTGGTCTTCCGCGTTTTCCGGATGCACCAGCATGGTGGCGTTGGCCTCGAACACCAGCACGCGGCCATCGGGCAGCAGCGAAAAGTCCACGCCACAGTAATCCAGATCCAGGCGCCGACCGATCTCGCCCAGCGCCCTCCAGGCCGCCGCGCCCAGCGCCGCCTGCGGATCGTCCAGAAAACGGCGCTCCTCCTCGGTCTTCCAGGCATCCGAGCGCATGTCCGCCGTCACGTAATGCAGCACCCACTGCCCCCCGATGGCCAGGTGATACGGCAGCGGCTCGCGGTCCACAAATACCACCCGGTACTTGCGAAAATACCCATCGGGCGAGCGGTAGTCGCAATACACGCTCAGGTAATGCTCGCACGACTGCCCCTGGCCGCCCGCATCGTCGGCCTCTTGCGGCGTCTCCAGACGCCGAAGCCCGGCGCCCCCATGCTTGCCCACGGGCCGCAAAGTCACGGGATATTGCAAACCAGCTGCCGCGATCGAGGCGGCCAGGTCCGGACCCGAACCACTGTCCCAGCGCACCGTGGGCGGCATATGGACGCCTTCCAGACCCGCAAGCAGCAGCGGAATCTGGTCGCGTGAAGTCAGCGCGATGCGCTCTGGCGGATTGAGCACAGGCTTGCCGGCCTGCGGCACGAAACGCGCCGCCGCCGCCAAGCCCTGCGGCGCCCGATCCGGGTCGCCGATGACGTTGAACACCAGATCGTAGGGCGGCAGTTCCCGTACCGGCCCGACGATGCCGAACTCGACGGCCCAGCGTATCTGCCGATTGGTCGGACTGGGCATGAGGAACTGGAGCGGCACGTTGTCATGGCCGCTAGTGCACAGCAGCAGAATGCTGCGCCGCTGCATCGGCCAGGCATGATCGATGAAAATCGACTGCCGCATGCAGGCATTGCGCGCACAGGTTTCCGACTCTTGCTCGCGCCCCAGTTCGCGCAAGGCGATGCCCATGTGCAGGTGCGTGTCCGCGATATCCGGATTGAGCAGCAGCGCGCGCAGGAACCAGTAGCCCGCCGCGTCCCATTGCTTGTGGCGGGCATAGGAAGCGCCGATGGCGATGATGTCCGGCGCCGCGCGCTGCCTGATCGCCGTGGCGGCGATGCGCGCCGCCATGGCATCGGCCGCATGGTCAGCAGACTGCATGGCCTGGGCCAGCAACTCGTAGATGCCGGCCTCGAGCGGCCGCGCTACCGTCGCCTGCTGCAGCGGCGTGATCGCGGCCGCGGCCTGACCGGCCGCCAGCAATGCCTGTCCTTCGGCGAGCAGACGCGCGGCCAGTTCGTCCAGATGCTCGGAGGCCCGGTCTTGCGGCGCGACCCTGTCCGCCGTGTCGGTCATTTGCATGGGTGTCGCCCGCCGCGGACGGCCGGCGCCGCGATGGGATTATTCGGCCGTGGTCTTGCCGGATTCGAGGGCATCGAGCCGGGATTGCAGTTGCCGCAGTTGCTCGCCCAACTGATCCACCTTGGTCCGCGCGCGAGCCAGCATGTCAGCCTGCACGTCGAACTCTTCCCGCGTGACCAGGTCCAGGCGTACAAAGGCCTGGGTCACCATCGAACGGACGTTGCGCTCGATATCCGCGGCCGGACTCTTGGCAAAGAGTTCGGAAATATTCTTCTGCAGATCTTCCATCCATTGGGTGCGGTTCATGGCTGCCTCCGTGCTGATATAGCCGATGGTGCCAGTGTAGTCCCGCCAGCCTTGCCCTGCCTTTTCAGGCCTGTGGCCTCGCGAGGAGGATGCTTGCCCCGCACAGCGCCCGGCGGCAAAAAGAATCGGCCCACCTGCCGGCGGGCCGCAAAGGCGCATTGCCTATCGCCTGCGTCATAGTATTCACGATTGTCTGGCACCGCACAAATCCGGCTTGTAAAGCCGCGTATCTCACCCGTAACCGATTCGGCAGGGGAAATGCCTCGAAGCGACCCCGGGGGAATATTTTGCAATTTGCTACAAAGTTTCATCGCATAGGGTCGACGCACCACACGCCCATCTTTGTGCCATGAATCGGGGCCTTTCGCACCAATAAAGCACATGTCATGCACCAATATGGCGCCACACCGGCGAATCGCTTTGCAACATGGCGTTCCAATAGTTGGCACGGCTTTTGCTTTTGGTTTGGTGCTACCACGCAATCACACAAGGAACCGCCATGAAACTCATCACTGCCATCATCAAGCCCTTCAAGCTAGACGAAGTGCGGATGGCCCTGTCCAGCATCGGCGTCCAGGGCCTGACCGTCACAGAGGTCAAAGGCTTCGGCCGCCAGAAAGGCCATACCGAACTCTATCGCGGTGCCGAATACGTGGTGGACTTCCTGCCCAAGGTGCGCGTGGAGGCGGCCGTTCCCGAAAATCAGGTCGACCAGGCTGTCGAAGCCATCGAGCAGGCGGCACGCACTGGCAAGATCGGCGACGGCAAGATCTTCGTCTCCTCCCTCGAACAGGTCATCCGCATCCGCACCGGCGAGTCCGGCGAAGCGGCGCTGTAAGGACGCGCTTGGCGCAGTCACGACGAATTACCCAAAAACTGGAGTTCTAGATAATGGATAAAGCAGATATTTCCTGGATGCTGGTCTCGACCCTGCTCGTGCTGATGATGGCCGTGCCGGGCCTGGGCCTGTTCTACGGCGGCCTGGTGCGCAGCAAGAACATGCTGTCCGTGCTGATGCAGGTTACCTGTACCTTCACGCTGGGCCTGATCCTCTGGTTCGCCTACGGCTACTCCCTGGCGTTCACCGACGGCAATGCTTTCTTCGGCGGTTTCTCGCGCGTGTTCTTCTCGGGCATGTTCACGCCGGGTACCGGCAAATACTCCATGAACAGCACGATTACCGAGCTGCTGTACGCATCCTTCCAGGCCACCTTCGCCGGCATCACCTGCGCGCTTATCGTGGGCAGCTTCGCCGAGCGAGCTCGCTTCTCGGCCGTACTGGTCTTCACGGCGATCTGGTTCACCTTCGCCTATGTGCCCATCGCGCACATGGTCTGGTATGCCGTACCCACGGGCCAGAAAGGAACCTCGGGCCTCTTCGCGGCCGCGGGCGCCCTGGACTTCGCCGGCGGCACGGTGGTGCACATCAACGCCGGTATCGCCGGCCTGGTGGGCTCCTATGTGATCGGCAAGCGTGTCGGCTACGGCCGCGAATCCATGCAGCCGCACAACCTGGTCATGACCTATATCGGCGCCATGCTGCTGTGGGTGGGCTGGTTCGGCTTCAATGCCGGTTCGGCCGTCGCGTCGAACGAACTGGCCACACTGGCCTTCTTCAACACCATGATCGCGACCGCCGCCGCCTCGCTGGCCTGGCTTTTCACCGAATGGGTGATCAAGAGCAAGCCTTCCATGCTGGGTGCCGCCTCCGGCGCCGTCGCCGGCCTGGTGGGCATCACCCCGGCCGCCGGCTTCGTGGGACCCGTGGGCGCCTTCGTTCTGGGCATCCTCGTGGGCATCATCTGCGTGTGGGGCGTCAACGGCCTGAAGCGCATCCTGCGTGCGGACGACGCGCTTGACGTGTTCGGCGTGCATGGCGTGGGCGGCATTTGCGGCGCCTTGCTGACCGGCGTGCTCAGCGCCAAGGCGCTGGGCGGCACGACCCTGGACAGCCTGGGCGCCATCGGCGGCCAATTGGTGATCCAGCTCGAAGCCATCGTCACCACGCTGGTGTGGTCCGGCGTCGTGGCCTGGATCGCCTACAAGATCGCCGACAAGCTTTGCGGCCTGCGCGTACCGGAAGACGAAGAACGCGAAGGCCTGGACATCACGACGCACGGCGAATCGGCCTACCACGGCTAAGCCGGGACGCTCTCCTGCAAAAAACGGCCGCCCGGATTTCCGGGCGGCCGTTTTCATTGGGCGGAAAAAATGCGATTACACATCCCGGCAGGCATCGATCAGGCGCGCCGCGGCCGCCACCAGACTCCGTACCGGCCCGTCTGCGCCAAGCAACTGGCTGGATGCGTAAGCGCCCTCCATCAGCAACTGCAAGCCGTCACCCAGCATTTCAGGGTCGCGCGCGCCCATGCTGCGCGCCATGTCCACCAGACGCTCGCGCACCTCGCGTTTGTTGGCTACCGACACCAGCCGGGCGGGATGGTCGGGTTCGGGATACTCAATGCAGGCATTGGTCAGGCCGCAGCCGCGATAATCCGGCCTGTCGGCCCTTTCGGCCAGGCCGGTGAAATAAGCCAGGATCTGCGCCCGCGGATCGCCCGGGTGTGCGGCTATGGACGCATCGAAGCGGCGCCAGAAATCCACCTCATAGTCGCGCAGGTAGGCCGCCGCCAACTCGTCTTTGGAGGCAAAGGTGCGGTAGAGACTGGGCTTGGTCACGCCCGCCTTGGCCACAATGGCATCCACCCCCACGGCGCGGATACCCTGGTGATAGAACAGATCCCGCGCGCTGCGACGGATGCGGTCGGCGGCGCGCAGCGGCGGGATTTCTGGGCGTTTTTCTTTTGCCATATCTGCTGCTTTCTGCTTGAACGGATTCCGTCCCAAGCGGGATCTTGGAAGTCCGCAATACGACTTGACGATGTTACTGACCGGTACGTATTATAGTCCGACCCCAACGTACCGACCAGCAACATTCCATGCGCATTCCCACCCATACCGCTCCCGTTCCCCGCCTGGGCCAACGCTACGCCTTCGTCGTGGTCGGCGTCATTTTCTTCTGCCTGCTGTTTTCGGCCGGCCTGCGCTCCACGCCCAGCGTGCTGCTTGATCCGCTGCGGCAGGCCTTCGGCTGGAGCCGTTCGGTCATCTCGCTGGCGGCCGCCATCGGCATCTTCTTCTACGGTATGGTCGGCCCCTTCGCGGCGACGGCCATGGATCACTTCGGCCTGCGCCGCGTCGTGCTGGTGTCGCTGGTCGCCATGGCCGTATCCAGCGCGGCCAGCGCCTACATGACCCAGACCTGGCATCTGATCGCGCTGTGGGGCCTGTTCTCGGGCATCGCCTCGGGCGCCGTTGCCACCGTGCTGGGCGCCACCATCGCCAACCGCTGGTTCGTCAGGCATCGCGGACTGGCCATGGGCATACTCACGGCCAGCACCGCCACGGGCAACCTGATCTTCCTGCCGGTGCTGGCCGCGCTGGCCTCGTCCAGCGATTGGCGGCGCGCCGTCTGGGCCGTGGCCATCGCCATGCTGGTCATGGTGCCGCTGGTCTGGAAGCTGGTGCCCAATCGCCCCGCCGACGTGAACCTGCTGCCTTACGGCAGCGATCCGGCCAACCCGCCGGCGCCCGCCGCGCCGCGGATCGGTTTCATGGCCACCACGTTCGGCGCGCTCAAGCGCGCCAGCCGCACCACGGCTTTCTGGTATCTCTTCGCCACCTTCTGGGTCTGCGGCTTCACCACCAACGGCCTGGTGGGCACGCACTTGATCGCATTGTGCGGCGACCACGGCATCGCGCCGGTCGCCGCCGCCGGCCTGTTGTCGCTGATGGGCGTGTTCGATCTGATCGGCACCACCGCCTCGGGCTGGCTCACCGACCGTTACGATCCGCGCAGGCTGCTCTTCGTCTATTACGGCCTGCGCGGCGTGTCGCTGATCATCCTGCCCTATACCAACTTCTCGTTCTACAGCCTGTCCATCTTCGCCGTGTTCTACGGCCTGGACTGGATCGCCACCGTGCCGCCCACGCTGCGCCTGGCCACCGACGCCTTCGGCGAGCGCGACGCCCCGATTGTGTTCGGCTGGATCGTCGCCGGCCACCAGATCGGCGCCGCCACGGCTGCCTGGATGGGCGGCGCCATCCGCCAGGCCACCGGCAGCTATCTGATGGCCTTCGTGGTATCGGGCGCCACGGGCATCATCGCCGCGGTGATCGCGCTGATGGTCAAGCGCCAGCGGGCCACAGTGGAGCCTGTCGCGGCCTGATTGCCTACCCCGATGGGTTACTGAACTGAATGCGCCGATTCGGCCGCGGACATCCCCAACGCGCGACGTAGGTCTTCACCAGGCCGCCGATCGACACGCCCAGACCAGCCGCCAGCATCTGCACCTTCGATAACTGGCCCGCGCGCTGAGACTGCCCGACGGTTGGCCACGACCATCTGGATCGTGGGACGCACCGCGGGCTGGGCGGCGCACGTCATGGCGCAACGCACGCAGGCGTTCCTGCTGCGTCCGCGCGCCGAATACGAAGCCCCGCAATAGCGCGGGTCTGCACCTACCCGATGGTCATCAGGCTGGCATTGCCTCCGGCCGCCGCCGTATTGATGCTCAGGGATTTCTCGGCGTAAAGCCGCTCGGTCGCATAGCCCGCTGCGGCCGCCACGGCATCGGAACTCAGGCCCTGTACCGAGACGATGGCACCCGGCCGCAGCGCCACGCGACGGTTCCAGACGCGCAGCGCGTCGCTGTCGCCTTCGAACAGCACGGCTTCGAAATCGGCGCTGTCGACATCGCTGTCGGCAAGCAGCGTAACGGACGCACCCTTGGCCTGCTTACCCTGTGCCTTCTGCCACGCCCTGGCTTGGGGCGTATCCAGCAGCAGCAGGACATTGCCCGTGGACTGAGCAGCCTGCCACTGCGCCTGTACGCCGGCCTGCGTGGCTGCGATGCCCAACACCCGGCCGCGCGGTTTCAGGCGATAGGTGTTGAGCTCGCCTGTCGGGCCGGCCAATATCAGGCCGTTCTCGCTGCGCGCCGCGCTTTCCAGTGCGGCCGCTACCGTTTCAGGGCGCATCGACAGCAGACGGTAAAGGTAGAGTGGCCCGCCGGCCTTGGGGCCGGTTCCCGACAGCCCTTCGCCGCCGAAGGGCTGCACGCCCACCACTGCGCCGACGACGTTGCGGTTGACGTAGAGGTTGCCCGCATGCACACGCTCGGTGACGTGGTGCACGGTCTCATCGATGCGGGTGTGCACACCGAAGGTCAGGCCGTATCCAGTCGCGTTGATCTGGTCGAGCAGCGCGTCCAGGCCGTCGCGCCGGTAGCGCAGCACATGCAGGACGGGGCCGAAGACTTCGCGCTGCAGTTCTTCCAGACTGTCGATCTCGATGAGCGTGGGCGGCACGAAGGTGCCGTGCCGGCAGCGGTCGTCCAGTTCGATCTGCGAGATCGCATGGCCCGCGGCGCGCATGGCCTCGATGTGCTGGCGTATGACATGGCCGGCCTGGGCGTCGATGACCGGCCCGACGTCGGTGCTGAGCAGGTCCGGATTGCTCACGCGCAGTTCGCGCATGGCGCCCTTGAGCATGGCCAGCACATGGTCGGCGCAGTCTTCCTGCAGGTACAGCACCCGCAGGGCCGAGCAGCGCTGGCCCGCCGAGTCGTAGGCCGAATTGACCACGTCGATCACGACCTGCTCGGCCAGCGCCGAAGAGTCAACGATCATGGCGTTCTGCCCGCCGGTCTCGGCGATCAACGGAATAACGTGGCCGTCCGCGTCCAGGCGCTCGGCCAGGGTGCGGGCGATCAGGCGCGCCACTTCGGTCGAGCCGGTGAACATCACGCCGTGGACGGCGTCGCTGGCGACCAGCGCGGCGCCCACGGTTTCGCCGCGTCCGGGCAGCATCTGCACCGCGCCGGCCGGAACGCCGGCCTCGCGCAGAATGGCAACCATCTGCGCTGCAATAAGAGGCGTCTGCTCGGCCGGCTTGGCGATGACCGCATTGCCCGCGGCCAGCGCCGCCGCCACCTGGCCGGTGAAAATAGCCAGGGGGAAGTTCCAGGGGCTGATGCAGAGCACGGTGCCCAAGGGCCTGTGGGTGTCGTTGCTGAATTCGCGCTGCACCTGGGCAGCGTAGTAGCGCAGGAAGTCGACGGCCTCGCGCACTTCGGCGATGGCGTTGGGCAGGGACTTGCCGGCTTCGCGCACGATCAGGCCCAGCAAGCCTTGCATGCGCTCTTCCAGAAGCTGGGCCGCCCGCAGCAGACAGCCGGCGCGCTCGGCAACGGGCGTGGCATGCCAGATCGGCGCCGTCTTGCTCGCGGCCCGCAGGGCAACGTCGGCTTCTTCGGGCGTGGCCTCAATGACCTGCCCTACCCGGTCGCGGTGATCGGCGGGGTTGCGCACATCCGCCGCGCGCGACTCGTCCCAGCGCTGCGCTGGGTCGAGCATGGGTGCGGCGCGCCATGGGTTGGCGGCGCTGGCCAGCAAGGCGGCGGCGAGCGAGCCCAGACGATGCTCGTTGCTCAGATCCAGGCCTGCCGAGTTCACGCGTACACCCGCATCGGCCGGACCGTAGAGTTCACGCGGCAACGGAATTTTCTCGTGCGGCGCGCCCAGGGGCACGATGCGCGAAGCCGCTTCGACCGGGTCGATCACCAGTTGCTCCACCGGCACCGAATCGTCGCCGATCAGGTTGACAAAAGAGGTGTTGGCGCCATTCTCCAGCAGGCGGCGCACCAGGTAGGCGAGCAAGGTCTCGTGCGTGCCGACCGGCGCATAGATGCGGCAAGGCCGGTTGAGCTTGCCCTGCGCCACCGGACCGACCACCTCTTCATAGAGGGATTCGCCCATGCCGTGCAGACACTGGAATTCGTACTGGCCGGCGTAGTAGTTCTGCCCGGCAAGCTGATAGATGGCCGAGAGTGTGTAGGCATTGTGCGTGGCGAACTGCGGGTAGATCGCATCCGGCGCGCCCAGCAGCTTGCGCGCGCAAGCTAGGTAGGCCACGTCGGTGTAGACCTTGCGCGTATAGACGGGATAGCCTTCCAGGCCGTCGACCTGGGCGCGCTTGATCTCGCTGTCCCAGTAGGCGCCCTTGACCAGGCGCACCATCAGGCGGTGGTGGCTGCGGCGCGCCAGGTCGATGACGTAGTCGATGACAAAGGGCGCGCGCTTCTGGTAGGCCTGGATGACAAAGCCAATGCCGTTCCAGCCGTCGAGCTGCGGCGCGTGGCACAGGGCTTCGAGCAAATCGAGCGAGAGCTCCAGGCGGTCAGCTTCCTCGGCGTCGATGTTCAGGCCGATGTCGTAGCTGCGAGCCAGGACGGCCAGTGCCAGCATGCGCGGCAGCAGCTGCTGCATGACCCGTTCGCGCTGCGCGCGCGAATAGCGCGGATGCAGAGCCGAAAGTTTGATCGAGATGCCCGGGCCTTCGTAGATACCCCGGCCGGCGGCCGACTTGCCGATGGCATGGATGGCCTGCTCGTAGTCGGCATGGTAGCGATCGGCGTCTGCTTGAGTCAGCGCCGCTTCGCCCAGCATGTCGTAGGAATGGCGAAAACCCTGGGCTTCCAGCTTGCGGTTGTTGGCCAGCGCCTCGGCGATGGTCTGGCCTGAGACGAACTGCTCGCCCATCATGCGCATGGCCATGTTCACGCCCTGGCGGATGAGCGGTTCGCCGCCCTTGCCGATCAGGCGCGTGAGCGCGGAAGACAGACCCTGCTCGCTGTTGACCGCCACCAGCTTGCCCGTGATCATCAGGCCCCAGGTGGCTGCGTTGACAAAGAGCGACTGGCGTCCGCCGGTATGCGACTTCCAGTCGCCGCGGGCGATCTTGTCGCGAATAAGCACGTCGCGTGTGGCGCGGTCGGGAATGCGCAGCAGCGCCTCGGCCAGGCACATCAGCGCCACGCCTTCCTGGCTGGATAGCGAAAATTCCTGCAGCAAGCCTTCCACGCCCCCGCCCGTGCGCTTGCCGCGCAGGGTCTGGACCAGACCGGTGGCCATGGCGCGGATTTTTTCCGGGTTGGCGATGCGCGCCTGACCCAGCAGCAGCGGCACGCATTCCGGCTCGGGCCGGCGATAGGCAGCGGTAATGGCCGCCCGCAGCACGGATTGCGGTTGCACTTCCTGCCCGAACTCGAAGAAAGGCGGCACGGGTTGGTCGGCTTCGCTCTCGCCGGTTTCACCTTCGGCCCTATCCTGGGAAAAGTAGGCCACTTCGGGAGGCAGCTGGCCGCGCTCGATTTTCTCGATATAGGCCGCCAGGGCCTGTTTATGCAGCCAGTGCGGCGTGCAGTTGAGCTTCTGTGCCGCGGCTTTGAGCCGGTCGCGAAGCGCGTCGTCTACTTTGACACCCAGAGTGATATTGGCCATGACAGGAACAACCGATGCTGTGAGGAATACTCGTCATCTTAAAAAGGTTGCACCTAATTATAAATAGGGTTAACCCCCAATAAAACAAGGATTTTCGTCAACCCTGAGGAGGGCCGCTCCATGAAAGGAACGAAGAAGGCCGTTCCGAACGGGACGGCCTTGCCTGCTGCGCACCGAAAAATGCACGCCGCTCAGGGGAGATGCCTCATAGACCTACCTTGAAGGATTTATTCCAGAAATCGAGGTAGTCAGATTTGGCCGCGTTCAGGGCAGCCAAGTCGTAAGGACGCAGCGTCTTCAACTCGTCCTCGGTAAAGCCGACGCGCTTGCGCAGTTCATCCGACATCGGCGCATTGCGCACCGTCGGGGCATAACCCATGGCCTTGGCGAATTGCACCTGGCCCATCGGATCGAGCATAGCGTTCAAATAATCCCAGGCCGCGCCCTTATTGCGCGAATTTTTGGCTACCGCCGCCTCGAAGGTCACCGGGATCGAGCCTTCCTTGGGCATCACGAAATCCACCGGCAGACCGGCGTCGCGCCATTGCAGGGCCCGCGCTTTCCACATGGCAGAAATCCATATCTCGCCCGACTTGAAGGCCGCGGCCACCGCTTCGTTCGACGGATAGACGTGGGGCGCATTCTTCTTGAGCTTCTTGAGAAAGTCGATGCCAGGTTGGAAGCTCTTGATGCGCCCTGCGGGGCTGGCGCCCGCGCCCACGAACAAGGCATTGGGCGAGAACAGGATGTCGGAAAAACCCGTGCCGCCCTTGTTCTTGGGATCGAGCATGACATCGATGGAAGTCGGCGGCGTGGGAAATTTCTTTGTGCTGTAGACCAAGACCATCGCACTGAAAATATGCGGAATCGAATACGGCGTCCTGAACTGATCGTAGACGTTGACCAGGTTGGGAATATGCTGGGCATTATCCTTGATGGGCGCCAACACATCGGACAGGGATACCTGGTACATGTCCAGATCGCTCAGCAGCGGCACGTCCATGCTGCCGCGGCGGGAATTCTTCTCTGCCCGCAACTTGGTGATGCGTGGCTCCGAATTACCGGTATCGAAAACCACATCTACGCCCTGCTTCTTCAAGATGGGCGAGATGATCTGCTGCAGGAGGTTTTCATAATCGCCGCCCCAGGTACCCACCACCACGCTGCCGCCGGCGGCGCGGGACAGGCCCGGAATCATGGGCAACGTTGTTGCCAAACCCAGTCCGGCCGCGGCCTTAAGGAAATCACGGCGATCCGTATTGTTCGAAGTCATGGCTGTTCTCTCTCGGTGTCGTACGTCGGTCATCAAGGAGGCGGAGCAAACCGCCCTACATGGGGAAACGCAAACTGCAACGTCAAAAAAAACGGTACTTCAAACCAGGGCCTGCAGGCTGACGGGCCCGTCCGGCGCCACGCTCTGCAAGTCGGCCAGTTCCAGGTCGCGCGTAATCACGACCAATACATCCTTGCCATCGGGCGCGGCCATGCGCCGCGGCATGCCGAAGGTAGTGCCCACGCTCTGGATCAGGATGGGTTCGGGACAGTCGCTCACCTTCAGCAGCGCTTTGACGCGCAGCAGGCGTTCGCCGCAGAACCCGGCCAGATCATCCAGCCACATGGAAAAGTCGTCCCAGTCCATCGCCGCGCGCGGCGTTCCTGTCCAGACGCGTATCCGGGGGTGAGGCATGCCGACCTCGCGCCGCCCTGCCGCGAACAGGGCCTGCAGGGCAAGCTCGCCGGACTGCACGCCGGGCAGGGCCGCGAACGCCTCGCGCACCGCGACAGCACGATCGTCATGGGCCACGATCCGCGCCAGGGGATTAAATCCTCGTGCCCGCGCGGCATGTTCCGCGAGCGACGCGACAGGGACCTGGTCCACCTTGGTCAGCACGATGCATTGTGCCGCCGCCAATTGCGCTGCCGCTTCCTCGAACTGCGTTTCGCGCCCGGCGTAGGCTTGGCAATCGTAAGTCGCCAGCACTGAAAGGCGCAGATTGCGCCGGACCAGCTCCGGATCGGCCAGTGAGGCGATGATGGGCCCCGGCCGGGACAGCCCGCTGGTTTCGAGGACAATGCGCGTCAAAGGTCCCCGGCCCAGAGGACGTGGCGCCTCGATCAAGGCGTGGACGGTATCGACCAGGCTGCTGCGCAGCGAGCAGCATACGCAGCCGCTGGCCAGCAGCGTCATCGGGATGTCCGCGACGCTGTCGGAAACGATGGCCCCGTCTATGCCGATTTCGCCCGCTTCATTGACAATCACGCCCGTATCGCCGGAGTTCTCGCCGCGAAGAAAATCCACAAGCAGGCTGGTCTTGCCGCTGCCCAGGAAACCCGACAGGATGACCAGATCCACCGGTGCCGGCGGCTCAAGCTCAGCGCCGGTGCGGGGGGCCATCGGGGTCTCCTTCCCAGCTGCCCTCGACCATTTTGCGCACATCGGCCAGAAGCTGCTCGGTGTCGTACACCACACCCGCCTTGACGGTGTAGCGCAAGGCTCGCTTCCACTCAACCTTGCCGGTCGCATCGTTCAGCCGCATCGCGCCGGTGCCATAGAGCAGCTTGAAGTCTTCCAGCGGATTCTGCTCGTGGATAAGCAGGTCGGCGCGCTTGCCCACGTCGATCGAACCGGTCTCCTCGTCTACGCCCAGCAGTTCGGCACCCAACATGGTGGCCGCACGCAGCACCTCCAGCGGATGGAAACCCGATTCCTGCAATAGCTCCAGCTCGCGGATCAGGCCGAAACCGTAAATCTGGAAGATGAAGCCCGAATCGCTGCCGGCACAGACCCGCCCTCCCAGATTCTTGTACTCGTTGATGAACTGCATCCACAACTGGTAGTTCTGCTTCCACTCAATTTCGTTGGTGGTGCTCCAGCGATACCAGTAGGCGCCATGGCCGCCGCGTTGCGGCTGGAAATACTTCCACACGGCCTTCCAGGTGTAGTCGTCATGCCAGTCGGCGCGCCGCGCCCGCATCAGGTCGCGGTTGGCGTCATAGATGTTGAAAGTCGGGACGAAGGTGTGTCCCAGTTCCAGGAACTTGTCCATCACCTCGCGCCACTTCGCGCTGCCGGGCTTGGCCGCCTGCATAAAAGTCTGGCCGGCCAGCGAGAAGCGATAGTATTCGTCGCTGTAGTTGTAGTCGGTGGGATAGTTCTGGACGACCCTGTTTTCGAACAGAGCCTCGGGCAGGCCGTAATAATGCTCCGAACTGGTCAGGCCCCACTGCGCCGACTTCAAGGCGTTGACACGCGTCACGGCCATCTGCGCATGGTGGCAGCCCGAGCGCAGGCCCACTTTCGCCGCTTCATCCAGCGCGGCCTGCATGATGGCCGGGGGCGCACCGAAAAACTTGATACCATCGCCGCCACGCGCCTTGAGCCGGCGCACCCAATCGCGCCCCTGCTCGGGCGTATGAATGGTTTTGACGCGGTCATTGATTGCCGGGAATACGGTGTGCGCGATCAGATGGGGCGCCGCGATTTGATTGCTCGCGGCCAGACCCTTCTGTTCCAGCGTCCAGGTCAAGCCGTTCATGCTGCCCATCTCGCGCACCGTGGTCACGCCATGCGCCAGCCACAGCTTGTAAATGTAGTCGGCCGGCGGTACCTCCCCGCTCATCGCGTGATAGGGCGTGCCGATATGGCCATGCGAATCGATCAGACCCGGCGTGACATATTTTCCGTGACAGTCGATCTCGTAATCCCCCGCAGCGGGACGGCGATCGGGATTGATGGGTTTGTGCGGCGTGCCGACATTGACGATGGCCGTAATGCGCGAATTCTCGACCACGATATCCACCGGCCCCCAGGGCGGCGCGCCCGTGCCGTCGATAAGCGTGGCGCCGCGCAGCACCAACCGGGCGAAGGGTCCGTCGCCACGATCGCGGCCGGTAGCCGCCACAGGGGGTTTGAATCCCTTGGCCAGATTCGAGGCAATGGTTTCTTCGCCGACTTGCGCCTGGGCGTAGGGGTTATCCGAGGACATGATGAACCTCTGTTTGAACGTCAGATGGTATGGCAGGCTCAGTTAGCAAGATCGTTGTGATGGATATGGCCGGCCTTCATCACAAGAGGAATGCGCTCGCCCTGCCCCGACAGGCAGGACAAATCGCGGTAGGGGTCGCCATCGACCACCAGCATGTCGGCCAACGCGCCCGCAACGATGCGACCGAGCTGGCCCTCCATTCGCAGCACCTGCGCGGCGATCGTGGTCGCACTCTGGATGACTTCCTGCGCGGAAAGCACCTGGGCGCGGATGCGGAATTCGTCGCTTTGCAGACGCTGCGACGGCCCCAGCAGGTCCGAGCCGTAGCCCATCTTCACGCCACATCTTTTGTAGATTTCCAGCGAATGCAGGCCGGCTTCGCGCACCGTCTCGATCTTGGCGACGCTGTCCGGCGGCAGGCCGTAGCTGGCTCCCTCATTGGCCAGCGCCTCGTAGGTCACCAGGGTCGGCACCACGAAAGCGCCCCGCTCGGCCATGATCCTGGCAACGCGTTCATCGATCAGATTGCCGTGCTCGATGGTCCGCACTCCCAGGCGCACCGCGCGCTCGATGGCATCGGCGGTATACGAGTGCGCCATGACATAGGTTTGCCGAGCGGCGGCCTCTTGGACAATCGCACGGATTTCGTCTTCGGAATAGCCGTAGGCGGCAATCGGGTCGGTGGGCGAGGCCACGCCGCCGGAAGCCATGATCTTGATCTGGTCCGCGCCCATCTGAAACTCCTGGCGCACGGCCAGCCGCACATTGTCCACGCCATCGGCCACCCGGCCGATGTCGCCGGCGCGAAAGCAGCAGCCGCAAAAACTCATGGGGCGCAGATGATCGGAGCGCGGACGCGGATCGCCGTGGCCGCCGGTCTGGCTGATGGCCCGGCCCGAGATGAACAGGCGCGGACCTTGCACCGTGCCTTCCTCGACGGCAGTCTTCAAACCTATCCCCGCTCCGCCGGCATCGCGCACCGTGGTGAAGCCGCGTCGCAGCATGGCGGCCATGATGGGCACCGCGCGCATCATGACCAGCGCATCGGGCAGCAGGCCCTGCGAGCTCAGGTTCAGCTGCGTCGCCATGACATGTACATGCAGGTCAATCAAGCCCGGCATGAGCGTTCTGCCGGCAAGCTCGATGGTCTGCGCCCCGTTCATCTGCAATGGCTTGTCGGAGACTTCCTTGACCCGGCCATCTTCGACCAGGACATCGACGCCCTCCTGCAGTTCGGATTCCATAGGATCCAGCAAAGAGGCATTCTTGAACAGCACTGCGGTCATTTGCGTTGCTCCATATGCGACTAGGTCGCCGCAAGAAAATCAGGAAGTCATGGTCTTTACATACCGCCGGTGTATCAGCCAATTCGAAAACAAGGCCATCACCAAGGTCGCAAAAACCAGAATCAGTGCGATGGCCGATCCGAAAGGCCAGTTGGAACTGCGGGTCATCTGGTCATAGAGCGCGGGCGCCATCATCGTGATGCTGGTTCCGCCCAGCAGCACCGGCGTAGCATAGGCGTTCATGCATAGGATGAAGATCAGTACCGTACCCGCTGCCACGCCCGGCGTGGCGACCGGCAGGACGACGCGCCGAAAGGCCGTGAAGAAATTCGCGCCCAGGTTCTGGGCAGCCTCTTCTATCGAGAAGTCGATGCCTTCCAGCACACTCTGCAAAGTCAGGATGAAATAGGGCATGACGACCGCCGTGCAGCCCACCACGACGGCAGTCTTCGTATACATGAAATCCCGGCTCGCAAAGCCCAGATGTACCAGGATTGCGTTGAGTACGCCCGCCCGGCCCAGGATGATCATCCAGCCGGCGGCCCGCACCACATTGCCCACCATCAGGGAGAACACCAGCAGGATGATGAACGTGCTTTTGAAGCGGCTGCGCGTTCGTGCCAGGAAATAGGCAACCGGAAAACCCAGCACCAAGGACAGCGCGGTGCACAGCGCCGCGACCCAGACCGTAGAGTAGAACACCTCGCGATAGTAAGGGTCCGCGAAGAAACGCACGTAATTCTGGGCAGTAAAGGCCTGCTGCATCAGCTGGACTTTGTCGAAATGGTTTAGGCTGTACCTAAACATCAGCCCAAGGGGCGCGATGATGATCAGCAAAACCAACAGCGAGGCCGGAAAAGCCAAGCTGGGACCCAGATAACGCGGCGTGCGCAAAGAACCGGATTGCATATTGGCGTCTCAACCAGCGAAAAGAACGCAGTCGGCCGGCTGGAAGCAAACATGCACCCGCTCGCCCGGCCGGCCCGACACTTCACGCTCGGCGGCATTGGTCACCTGGGCCAGCACCGACGCACCGCTGTCCAGCTTGACCTTCACCTCGATCTGGGACCCCAGGTACACCGTCGACTCGACCGTGCCGGGCAAGGCATTGCCCGGCACCGGATGTATTGACAAGCGCGTACGCTCAGGCCGCACCCCTAGATGCGTGGCATTGGACAACGCACTGGCTACCGACACACGCATGTGGGCCGATGTGACGAACGCCGTATCGCCGTCCATGCCGCCGGTGAAGAAATTCATCTTGCCCAGAAAATCCGCCACAAACAAATTCGCAGGACGCTCGTACAGTTCCTGCGGCGCTCCCACCTGCTGCACCTTGCCATCGTGCATGATGGCCATGCGATCGGCGATCGCCAGCGCCTCCTCCTGATCGTGCGTGACAAAGACGGTGGTAAGCCCCAGGCGTTGCTGCAAGGCCCGGATTTCCTCACGGACTTCGACGCGAAGCTTGGCGTCCAGATTTGACAGAGGCTCGTCGAGCAGAAAGACCTTGGGCTCGATGGCCAGCGCGCGGGCGATAGCCACGCGCTGCTGCTGGCCACCCGACAGTTGCCTGGGGTAGCGATCACTCAGATCGGACATGCGAACCATATCGAGCACGGTGCGTATGCGGGCCGCCCGCTCGGAGGCGGGCATCCTGGACATCTCCAGGCCGAACGACACGTTCTGCGCCACGGTCATATGCGGAAACAGGGCATAGCGCTGAAACACCATGCCTGTATTGCGTTTATGAGCGGGCAGCATAGTGACGTCGGTCTCGCCGATGCGTATCGTGCCTGCCGTGGGTTCGACGAAACCGGCGATCATGCGCAGCGTCGTGGTCTTGCCACAGCCGCTCGGTCCCAGGAAGGCCACCAGCTCGCCATCCGAAATTTCAAGGGAGAAATCGCTGACGGCGACCGCGCCGCCGAACTGCTTCTTGAGCCTGTCCAGGGAAACTTTTGCCACGTTGCTATACCACCTGACTGAGTTTGACAAAACGATCGGTCACCAGCATCACCATACCCAGCAGCACAATCTGCACCGTCGCCACCACCGCGATAGTCGGATCCAGGGTGAATTCGAGGTATTGCATGATGGCGATGGGCAGCGTCGTGTGGCCAGGCCCCACCAGCGACAGCGACAGCTCCAGGTTTTCGAAGGACACCACGAAACTGAAGAGGGCCGAGGCGACAATGGCCGGCCGCAACATGGGCAAGGTGATCCGAAGTAAGGCCACGCGCCCGTTGGCGCCCAGGTTGCGCGCCGCCTCTTCGATGGAAGGATCCAGTCCGGACATGCTGGCCGTGACCAGCTTGACGGTCCAAGGAATGGTCAGGCACACATGGGCGACGACCAGGCCGCCGTAAGTGCCCACGATATCCATGTTGAAGAAGTTTTCCGCCCCGAGGTAGAACAGGTAGATCGCCACGCCGGCAACGATGCCGGGAACGAGCAAGGGCGACAGCAGCAGCGTGTTGACCGCGCCAGCCCCCCTGAAGCGGTAACGGCTGATGCCCACGGCCGCCAGCATGCCGATGACAACACCACACACGGCAGCCAGCAACGCCACCTGCAGGCTGAACACGAATCCGTCGGCAAAGGCCTGGTTGGCCCAGGCCTTGGTGTACCACTTGAGCGTATAGCCGGAAGGCGGGAAGTAAAGAATGGCGTCTTTGAAGAAGCTCAGCCAGACCACGACAATCAACGGGCAGAGGATGAACAGGTACATCAGCGCCACGAAGACACGATGCAGAAAACGCGCCCAATAGAACCGGCCGCGAAGTATGGGCGCTGGCTCGGCTGAAACTGCAGAAATTGCGGTCATAACCTTAGGCATATCCTCAATACAAGCGCCCTGGGACAGTGAGATCGCCCCACTTGGTTAGCCTGCATTGCCGTTTTGGTAGCACCGAAATCCTACGTCAGTCAGCCCTCATAGGGAATCATGGTTAACCTGTAATTTAAATATCCGCTGCAGCTATTGGCTTAGCGCATGCACTGCTGGGCATGTCCCACTGTCGACACAGCAATCGCCTGCTTTCCTTGCGACCGCACCGCCGAGGCGATGGCAAAGCCCAGCAGGGCAACCGCCTTCTGCTCGGCAACAACCACAGGCGCCAGATCGGTGCTGCCGGACGGCATCTGCACCGGCACTTCGACCCGGCTGCGGCACAGCAAACCTGCTCCCGTGCCTTGCAACGGCCGCACCCGCCAGGTGGCGTCGATCACCGCCGGACCGGCCGTGGACGCGTCGAAACGCTGGACGTCCACCTGCACCCGCCACACCGGCAGGCCGGGCGGCGATGCGAGACGCCGTATGTCGGGTACGCCGAGCTGCCTGGTCATGACGATGGACAGCGCGTTGCGCAGCTCGTTGGGCAGCGGCGCGCTCCAACGGTCGGAATACTGAGCCGTGAGTTCACCGGAGCCGCTGCGCAGCATGAGCTGCGGCTGGTCGGCTTGCGCCGGCACGGATACCGGCGCGACGTCGATGGCGTAGCCGGCCGACCCGGCCGCCGGCGCGATCGCCTGCTCAGGCGCCGTCAGGGTGTAGTAGCGCACCGGCGGCGAGCCAGCGCAGCCGGACAAGGCGGCCAGGACCGCCAGCGCGCCCAGGAACCTGCCAGGAATGGTTTCTGCCTTGATCATGATGCGGCTCGTCGTCTCTCGTCAGTGCTTCGATGGGCCCGCGCCTGGGATGGGATCCGGACCCCGGCCGCGCAGCAGGGCCTCGGGATGGGTCTGCAGGTAATCGGCCAGCGCGCGCAGCGACCGGGCTGCCCGGTCGATCTGCACCATGGCGTTCTGCGTATTGCTCGGCAGCGACGCATCGGGAGCGATCAGCTGGTTGAGCGACTGCAAGGACATCTGCGCCTGCTTGAACATGTCGCGGGCCTGCGGCGCGACCTGCGTGTCCAGCTGCTTCATCAGGTGCGACGTGTTGCTCAGCGTGTCGCGCAGAGCCGTGCCGATCTGGTCAAAGGGTACTTTGTCCAGCTTGTTCAGGATATTGCCCACCTGCTCCTGCAATTGGTCGAGCTGGCCCGGCACCGTGGGGATGACGGGCGGGTCGCTATGCACGAACTGCACGGGCGGCGCATTGGGGAAATTATCGATCGCGACATAGAGTTGCCCACTGAGCAGGTTGACCGGCCGCAGTTGCGCGCGCATGCCGTAGCGGATCATCGCAGCCAGCATTTGATCGGCGGAGTCCTTCTTGTTGCTGCCAAAGCGGGTCTCGATGTTCTCGAGCACCTGTCCCAGCAATTCAGGATACAGCGTGGCATCGACCACCGTATACAGATGCCGCTTCTTCATGTCGTAGGCGATTTCGATGGCCGTGACCTTGCCCAGCGCAATGCCCTGGAACTCGACCGTCGCGCCTACCGAAAGGCCGCGCACCGATTGGTTGAAACGCATCTGCACGGGATAGGCGAAACCGCGCGGCACCGACTGTGCTTCGGCCTGGCCGGCGTATAGCTTGAATTCCGTATTCGCGGCAGCCGGCTTGTCGTGGCCGTCATCTGCTGGCGTATCAAAGGCGACGCCGCCAAGAAGCAGCGAAACCAGCGACTCGGTGCGCATCTTCACTCCATCGCCGTTGACCGACACGTCCACGCCGCTGGCGTTCCAGAAACGCGTCGCCCTCGTCACGAAACGGTCGTTGGGCGCATCGACAAAGACGTCGACGTCCACCGCCGCGCCCGAAGGCTCGAGCCGGTAGCCCACCACGCGTCCTACACTGATGCGCCGGAAATACACCGGCGAACCCACGTCCAGCGAACCCAGGTTTTCGGCTCTGAGCGTAAAAATCTTGCCGGCCCGGTCGTGCGTAATGGGGGGCGGCGTCTCCAGGCCGACGAAATCGTCCTGCTCGACCGCCCTGGCGTTCTTGGGTACGTCTACGTCGATATAGGCGCCCGACAGCAGCGTGCCCAGTCCCGACACACCGCTGAACCCCAGCCGTGGCCGCACCACCCAGAACCGCGTACCCTGGCGCGCGATATCGGCGGCATCCTTGTTCAGCGCAGCCTCGACCATGACCTTGCTGCGATCGTCGCTGAAGTAGATGCGCTGCACCGTGCCTATGACTACGTCCTTGTAGCGCACCTGGGTCTGGCCCGCGACCAGACCTTCGGCGGTGTCGAACTGAATGGTGATGTCGGGTCCGGCCTTCAGCCACGCGTGCAACACCATCGACACGCCCGCCAGAGCCGCCACCAAAGGCACGAGCCAGATCCAGGAAATGCGGCGCCTGGACTTGCGCACCGCAGCGGACAGCACGGCGGGTTTGTCCGGGGATGAGGTCTGGTCAGCCATTCAATGCGACTCCTTCAAATGCGCCGATGCGCCGGCTGCTGGCTCGGCATCCCAGGCGCTGCGCGGATCGAAGCTCATGGCCGCCAACATGGTCAGCACCACCACCAAGCCGAACGCCGCCGCGCCGGTGTCCGCGCTGATGCGCATCAGCCCGGGGAAATCCGCCAGCGCCGACAACAGAATCACGACGAACACATCAAGCATGGACCACTGGCCGATGATTTCGACCATTTCGTACATGCGCGTGCGGGCCCGCAAGCCCGTGGCATCGCCCCATTGCACGCGCAGGACCAGCAGCAGCAGAGCCAAAAGCTTGGTCATCGGCACGACCACGCTGGCCACGAACACGATGAGCGCGATGTCCCAGGCGCCGCCGCGCCAGAGTTCGACAACCCCGCCCAGGATCGTATGACCGCTGTCGCCCACGACCGTGGCGATGCGCATGACGGGCAGAATATTGGCCGGTATGTAGAGGATGGCCGCGGTCAGCATCAACGCCCAGGTGCGCGCCAGGGACTGCGGCTTGCGCTTATGCAGCACGGCATGGCAACGCATGCAGTGCTGCGCGCGGTCATCGGCATCGGATACGGGTTCGGCCAGATCCTGCACCAGTCCGCAGGCATGGCAGCCCGCGAGCAGATGGCCCGGCTTACATTGCGGCTCGGGCGTGTGGGCCAGACCGGCGTCCTCGGCGTGGCGCCACAGCGCCTGGGGAGAAAGCCGGCCCACGATGGTGAGCAGCACGGTAAGCACGCCGAAGGCCGGCAACCCCAGGCCCACATGCACCTGCACCGAACTGGCCAGCTTGACCAGGGCCACGATGACGCCCAGCAGAAACACCGGCACCATGCTCCAGGGCTGCAGCCAGCCCAGAAGCCGGCAGACCTGCGCCATGTCGGCCGGCATCCGGCCGCGGGACAAGGGCAACAATACCCACAGCAAGGCCAGCAGTTGCAGAAGCGGCAGCATGAAACCAACCATACCGGTCATGAAGGCCACGGCCCAATGATGCTGCTGCCAGGTGATGCCTATCGCATCGAGCAAGGTGGCGCCGCGCTCGGCGCCGTAGATCTCGATGCGCGCCACGGGAAAGGCATTGGCGACGCAGAACACAATGAGGCTCGCCACGGCGAGGGCGAGCCAGTCGTTCAGGGTAAGGCGGCTGTAGCGCCACAGCACCGTGCCGCAACGCTCGCAGGCCGCAAGTTCACCGTGCTGCAAGGCGCGCCGACGATGGACGCCGGCGCAATGCTCGCAGGCGATCAGCGGCTGGACGTCGTCCCGCTGCCGATCGTCAAAGGGCCGATCGTCCAAGACCTACTCGGCCAACGCGACTTCCTCGGAAGGCGTCGAACTGCCCGTGGGCTTGTTGTTGTCCTCGAAATCGAGAATGACCTTGTCCGACTCGTCGATGTCGACGTTGACCGACCCGCCATCGACCAGCTTGCCGAACAGCAGCTCGTCGGCCAGCGCGCGACGAATGGTGTCCTGGATAAGTCGCTGCATCGGACGCGCGCCCATGACCGGATCGAAGCCCGCTTTGGCAAGGTGTTCGCGCAAGCGGTCCGTGAAGACGACCTCCACACGCCGCTGGTGCAGTTGGTCTTCGAGTTCCATGAGGAACTTGTCGACCACGCGTAGGATGATGTCGCGCGTGAGCGAGCCGAAGGGAATGATCGCGTCCAGGCGGTTGCGGAACTCCGGCGTGAACATGCGCTTGATCTCAACCATCTCGTCGCCCGCCATGCGGGTGTTGGAAAAGCCGATGGTTGGGCGGTTGAGCATCTCGGCGCCCGCGTTGGTCGTCATGATGATGATGACGTTGCGGAAGTCGGCGCGGCGCCCGTTGTTGTCCGTCAGCGTGCCGTGATCCATGACCTGCAGCAGAATGTTGAAGATGTCGGGATGCGCCTTTTCGATTTCGTCGAGCAGCAGCACACAGTGCGGCTGCTTGGTGATCGCCTCGGTGAGCAGGCCTCCCTGGTCGAAACCGACGTATCCGGGCGGCGCGCCGATCAGGCGCGACACCGCATGGCGCTCCATGTACTCCGACATATCGAAGCGCACCAACTCCACGCCCAGGGTGAACGCCAGTTGCTTGGCCACTTCCGTCTTGCCCACGCCGGTGGGGCCGGAAAAAAGGAAAGCACCGATGGGCTTGTCGGGCTTGCCCAGACCGGAGCGCGCCATTTTGATGGCACCGGCCAGCGCTTCGATGGCTTGGTCCTGGCCGAACACCACCGTCTTGAGGTCGCGCTCGAGCGTGGCGAGCTTGCTGCGGTCGTCATGCGAGACGGACTGCGGCGGAATGCGCGCGATCTTGGATACGATGCTTTCGATCTCGGCCTTGCCGATCACCTTCTTGCGCTTGGATGCGGCCAGAAGACGCTGGGCCGCACCGGCCTCGTCAATGACGTCAATAGCCTTGTCGGGCAGGAAGCGCTCGTTGATGTAGCGAGCCGACAGCTCGGCGGCGGCAGTCAGCGCCGCGGCTGAATAGCGCACGCTATGGTGCTCTTCGAAGCGCGTCTTCAGACCGCGCAGGATCTGTATCGTCTGCTCGACGCTGGGCTCGGGCACGTCGATCTTCTGGAAGCGGCGCGACAGGGCAGCGTCTTTCTCGAATACGCCGCGGTATTCGGTATAAGTGGTGGCGCCGATGCACTTGAGCTGTCCCGAGGACAGCGCAGGCTTGAGCAGATTGGAGGCATCGAGCGTGCCGCCCGAAGCCGAACCCGCGCCGATCAGCGTGTGGATCTCGTCGATGAAGAGAATCGCATCGGGGTTGCCGCGCAGTTGCTTGAGTACGCCTTTCAGGCGCTGCTCGAAATCACCGCGGTACTTGGTGCCGGCCAGGAGCGAACCCATGTCCAGCGCGTAGACCTGTGCCGACTGCAGTATGTCGGGCACCTCGCCGCGCGTAATGCGCCAGGCCAGACCTTCGGCGATGGCGGTCTTGCCCACACCAGCCTCACCGACCAGCAGCGGGTTGTTCTTGCGACGGCGGCAAAGCACCTGGATCACGCGCTCGACCTCGTGCTCGCGGCCGATGAGCGGATCGATGCGGCCGGCCAGGGCGGATGCATTCAGATCGGTGGCGTACTGATCCAGGGGCGACTGGCGGCTCTCGCCGCCCTGCTCTTCCGGGCCGGACTGTTGCTCTTTCTGGGGAACCGGCTCGTCCTGGGACTGCTTGGTGATACCGTGCGACAGGAAATTGACGACGTCCAGGCGCGTGACGCCCTGCTGCTGCAGATAGTAGACGGCGTGGGAATCCTTCTCGCCGAAGATGGCGACCAGCACGTTGGCGCCGGTAACCGGCTTCTTGCCGGTGCCGCCGGCCGAGACGTGCATGATGGCGCGCTGGATCACCCGCTGAAAGCCCAGCGTGGGCTGGGTATCGACCTCGGATCCGCTGGGGATTACGGGGGTGTTCTCTGAAACGAACTGGCGCAGGTTGCGGCGCAGGTCATCCAGATTCGCGGCACATGCCTTGAGCACCTCGATGGCCGAGGCATTGTCCATCAGCGACAGCAGCAGGTGCTCCACCGTGATGAATTCATGCCGGGCCGAGCGCGCCTCGACAAATGCCATGTGCAGGCTGACTTCAAGTTCTTGGGAAATCACGCTTCCTCCGGGTCTTGCCGCAGGGCTTACCAAACTGCCTGACTAAAAAGCACACACGCAAAGCGCGCGTACCGCATTGCTTATTCTATGCCTATCGCCAGCCCGTATCCGGGATTTCCCATACGGACTGTCATGGATAAGCATCAATGCCCGCCACGACGGAACCAGCATACCGCATGGACCCCACGCATCGATCGGAACAAGACCGCCAGGATTACCCGTGTTTTCCGCCTTTTTGCGGATGAGCTGCCGCCGGCAGGACAAGAACGCCTTCGGGCAAACGAGCCTTTTCGTTCTAGACGGGTTCCATTACGCACTGCAAGGGATGCTGACGGGCTCGGGCATATTGCGATACCTGAGCGATACGCGTGGCGGCCACGTCGCGCGGATAGACACCGCAAACGCCTCGGCCTTCGTTATGCACGGCAAGCATGATGCGCGTGGCGTCCTCGTGGTTCTTGCCGAAGAACTTCTGCAGCACTTTGACCACGAACTCCATGGGCGTGTAGTCGTCGTTGAGCAGGACCACCTGGTACATGGGCGGTGGCGCGGTCTTGGCCGGCGCCGTTTCCACGGCCTGACCCTGCTGGGTATCCAATGTCGAACTCATAAGGTTGCTGATTTTAGTCAAATTACCGGGGATTACACATAGACATACGCAGTTTCCATACTTGACTATTAAAAGAAAATCAAAGCATTATCGGAGATATTCGGGGGCTTGCAGGCGATTTACCGGTTACGCCAGACTTGACGCCGGGAAAGTGCGGCAACTTGCCGAACATTCAGTTCAACATACGATACAAGAGGCAGTCCGCATGTCTGACACATCCGCTGTCCCGGGAAACAATCCCAAAGCCACCGGCACCGTCAAATGGTTCAACGACGCGAAAGGTTTCGGCTTTATCACGCCCGACGACGGCGGTGAGGATTTGTTCGCCCATTTTTCATCCATCCAGATGAATGGCTTCAAAACCCTGAAAGAAGGCCAGAAGGTTTCGTTCGAAATCATCCAGGGTCCCAAGGGCAAGCAGGCGCTGAACATCACCGCGGCCTGATCTTCAAAGTATCATGCCAGGCGAGGGTTTTTCCCCTCGCCTTTTTTATTTACGACTCCCGAATCCGCCGTACATGCCGTCGTTCGCCAAGCACCGTTTCGCCGTACACCAAGGCCTGCTGGCCGCCACCCTGCTCGCAGCCTCGCTGGCCGCCACGGCGGCCCGGGCCCAACAAAGCGCCCCACAGGCTCCGCTGCCCATCGTCGGCCTGGAGGCTGGCATCCAGGTGATCCACGCCGAGGTCGCCAGCACCGAAAGCGAACGCGA
Organism: Bordetella sp. FB-8; assembly: GCF_000382185.1. NCBI lineage: Bacteria > Pseudomonadati > Pseudomonadota > Betaproteobacteria > Burkholderiales > Alcaligenaceae > Bordetella > Bordetella sp. FB-8. The sequence continues at coordinate 3,916,312 of NZ_KB907784.1, forward strand.
GCGCGGCCTGATGTTCCGCTCGAACCTGCCCGGCAACGACGGCATGCTGTTTGTCTTCGAGGCACCGGCCAAGCAGTGCTTCTGGATGCACAATACGCCGCTGCCGCTGTCGATCGCCTTCATGGACGACCACGGCGTCATCGTCAACATCGAAGACATGGCCGCCGAGACCGACGACAGCCACTGCTCGCTCAAACCGGTACGCTACGCGCTGGAAATGGCGCAAGGGTGGTTCGCCGCCAAGGGAATCAAAGCCGGCGACAAGATCGAAAAGTTGCCGTGAACGACTGAGAAACCACGGCGTCGGCTTGACCCGCTATTGGAAGGTCAAGGCGACAGCCGATCAGACGCGCTCGAGAATCAGCGCAATCCCCTGCCCCACGCCGATGCACATCGTGCACAGCGCATAGCGGCCGCCTGTGGCGTGCAACTGGTTGATCGCCGTGGTCGCCAGGCGGGCGCCGCTGGCACCCAGTGGGTGGCCCAGGGCAATCGCTCCGCCATTGGGATTGACGCGCGGATCGTTGTCGGCGATGCCCAGTTGGCGCAGCACCGCCAAGCCTTGCGCGGCAAACGCTTCGTTCAATTCAATCACATCGAGCTGGCCCAGGGTCAAGCCCGTCTGGGCGAGCACCTTGCGCGTCGCCGGCATGGGGCCCATGCCCATGATGCGCGGCGCGACGCCGGCCGTCGCCATGCTCACCACGCGGGCGCGCGGCGTCAGGCCATGGCGCACGGCGCCCTGCTCGTCGGTCAGAAGCAGCGCGGCGGCGCCGTCGTTCACGCCCGATGCATTGCCGGCCGTGACCGTGCCGCCTTCGCGCACCACCGGCTTGAGCTTGCCCAAAGATTCGAGACTGGTCTGGCGCGGATGTTCGTCCTTGGCAACCACGACAGGATCGCCTTTTTTCTGGGCAATAATCACCGGCGTGATCTCGGCGTCGAAAAAGCCGGACTGCTGGGCGCGCACCGTCTTTTCCTGGCTGGCCAGGGCGAACTTGTCCTGATCCTGGCGAGCGATGCCAAAATCGGTGGCGACGTTCTCGGCCGTTTCGGGCATGGAATCGACGCCGTATTGGGCCTTGAGCAGCTTGTTGACAAAGCGCCAGCCTATGGTGGTGTCGTAGATGGCCGCGTTGCGCGAGAAAGCCGTATCGGCCTTGCCCATGACGAAGGGCGCACGGCTCATGCTTTCGACGCCGCCGGCCAGCATCAGGCTGGCCTGGCCCGCGATGATCGCGCGCGCGGCAGAACCCACGGCGTCCAGCCCGGAGCCGCACAGGCGGTTGATCGTCGCGCCCGGCGCCTCGATGGGCAGGCCGGCCAACAGCAAGGCCATGCGCGCAACGTTGCGGTTGTCCTCGCCGGCCTGGTTGGCGCAGCCATACAGCACATCGTCGAGCTCTTCCCACTTCACGCCCGGGTTGCGCGCCATGAGCGCCTTCAGGGGGATGGCGGCCAGATCGTCGGCCCGCACCGGGGACAAGGCGCCGCCATAGCGGCCGAAAGGAGTGCGTACGGCATCACAAATGAAGGCGTGCGTGGTCATGGTCTGTCTCTCGTGTAGGTATCGCGTGAAGGGGGGCTCGTCCCCGAAGGGCTCAACCCCGCGATCTTACCGTGCCGGCCACGGCCGGCGCCTCAGGACGGCTTGGCGGCGAACGCCGCCTCCGCCGCCAGCGTCTGGCGCCGGAAGCGGCCGGCCACCAGGTGGTAGAAAGGATGGGGGCTGAACTGCTTGGAGACCACCGATGCGCCCAGCGACGCGGCAAGCAGCCAGAACAGCATGGGCTGGCTACCCGTCATTTCCATCACGACCACGCTGGCCGTGAGCGGCGCCTGGGTGGCCGCCGCCAGGAAAGCCGCCATGGACAAGAGCACCAGAACGCGCTGGTCCACGCCCGAGCCGAGCCAGTGCCAGATCTGCGCGCCGATGCCCGCGCCGGTGGTCAAGGCCGGCGTGAAGATGCCGCCGGGGATGCCGGCCCAGTACGAGGCCACGGTGGCGAACAGCTTGGCCAGGCCAAAACCGTCGACGGGCGCGGGTTTGCCGGCCAACAGGGTGGCGGCCACGTCGTAGCCCGTACCGTACACGGAACCGGCCGTCAGCGTGCCCAGACAGGCCAGCGCCAGCCCCATTCCCGCTGCCATCCAGTAAGGATGCCGCCGCACCAAGGTGCCCAGCTTGCGCGGCAGGTTCTCCGCCAGGCTGCCCGCCAGCAAGCGGGCAAAAACGCCCCCCAGCACACCGTTTATCAGGCAGCACAGGAGGGTCCAGCCCAGCATGCCGTGGGCGAAGGTCTCGCCGTTGAAATGGCCGAAATACGGATTGTTGCCGGCGACGGCTACAACCAGAAAACCCGCCGTCAGCACTGCAACCAGCACATGGCGCTGCCAGCGCAGGGACACGCCGCGCCCCAGCTCTTCGATGGCGAACATCACGCCGGCCAGCGGCGCGTTGAAGGCCGCGGCCAGCCCGCCCGCGGCGCCCGCGGCGATCAACTCGCGCAGATCGAAATCGCGCAGCGGCACGCCCAGGCGCTGGCACAGACGACTCCAGGCGAGCATCACGGCGGCGCCCACCTGCACCGAGGGGCCTTCCCGGCCGATCGAGGCACCCAGCGCCATGCCTGCGAAACTCAGCGGTATTTTCCAGACTGTCTGCAGGGAAACCAGGCGCCATTGCGCGCGCCCGGGCGGCAGCGACAGCGCGCCCATCACCTGGGGAATGCCGCTGCCGCCGGAATAAGGCGCAAAGCGCAGCGTGAGCCAGCGCAGGACCAGCAGGCCCAGCGGCAGGGCGACAAAGGCCAGCCATCCGTACTCGCTCGTCCATCGGCGGTTCCACGCGAGGGCCATATCGGCCAAGCGGGCAAAACCCAAGGACACCAGCGCCACCAGCGCCGAGCCGATCAGGAGCAAGGCCAGGCGCAGGCTTTTGCGCGACAGCCGCCCCATATGGCGCAACTTGGTGCGCACTCGACTGCGGATCCGATCAAGAAGCCGGGTGGGTATCGTACGGTTGGAGTCTGTCATGGGCCGGGATTCGTTAGAGCGGAATTGGGGGAAGACCGTCACGAGGAAAAGAATTCAAAACAATGCAATACGCCCAGACTCGCGCATCATGCAACGCACGAAGCTGGGCGAAAGCGGACAAGGCGCGGCTTGCGCGCAGGCCGTTGCGGTCAGTCCAGGTTCTTGGCGGCGAAATCCCAGTTAACCAAGGCCCAGAAGTTTTCCAGATACTTGGGACGGGCGTTGCGGGTGTCGATATAGTAGGCGTGCTCCCACACGTCGCAGGTCAGCAGCGGCACGTCGGCGGTGGTCAGCGGCGTGGCGGCATTGCTGGTGTTGACGATGTCAAGCGAGCCGTCGGGCTTCTTGACCAGCCAGGTCCAGCCCGAACCGAAGTTGCCCACGGCCGACTTGGTGAAGGCTTCCTTGAAAGCGTCGAACGAACCCCACTTGGCGTTTATGGCATCGCCCAGCTTGCCGGCGGGAGCGCCGCCGCCCTGGGGCTTCATGCCGTTCCAGTAGAACGTATGGTTCCACACCTGGGCCGCGTTGTTGAATACGCCGCCCGATGACTTCTTGACGATCTCTTCCAGAGACAGGCTCTCGAACTCCGTACCGGGGATCAAGTTGTTCAGGTTGGTGACGTAGGTCTGGTGGTGCTTGCCGTAGTGGTATTCGAGCGTTTCTTTCGAGATGTACGGAGCCAGCGCGTCCATCGCGTAAGGCAGGGGGGGCAGAGTGTGGGCCATATCGTTTCCTCGGTGTTTGTTCCTGCGGTGTTATCCGCAATCAAGCCAATCTATTGTATCGGCTAGTCCCGGCCTGCCGAAGGGAAAACCCCAAAAGGGTTAGAACTTCATCGATTGCGCCGCAAACAACCCAAAATCACGCATCAATTCCGTCCACCTGCACGACATCGGCCAGCGCCTCGCCTTGCCCGAACGCCAGCATCAGGCGCTGGCCGGCCTGCAGCTGCGCGGCGGCGCGCACAATGGCCCCGCCAGGACCGCGCACAATGGCATAGCCGCGCGCCAGCGTATTTTGCGGATCGAAGGCGCGCAGCTGCCCGCCCGCCGCCGCCAGCTTCGCGCCGCGCGACTCCAACAGACGGGCCTGGGCACGGATTAGCCGACCGGCCAGACCCTGCACGCGTTCGCGTGCCCGGACCGCGTCAGGCGCGCGATGCACCAGACTTTGCGCCGCCAACGCCACGCGCGCCGCGCGGCGGCCCTGCGGCGCGCGCCAAGCCGCCGCCAGCCGATGCCGCAAAGCCTCCAGCCGCTCACCCTGTCGGGTCAGGCGCTGAGCCGGCGAAACCAGTTGCGCGCTGGCGCGGTCCAGTCGCTGCATAGCCTGATCGAGCCGGCGGCGCTGGGCCCGGACCAGGGCCTGGGCCGCATGATCCAGCGCGCGCAACAACTCGGTTCGCGGGGCGCAGGCCAGTTCCGCGGCCGCGGTGGGCGTAGGCGCGCGCACATCGGCCACGAAATCCGCGATGGTGAAGTCGGTCTCGTGCCCCACCCCGCTGATGACGGTAATGCGGCTGGCCGCCACCTGACGGGCCAGTTGCTCATCGTTGAAGCTCCAGAGGTCCTCGATGCTGCCGCCGCCGCGCACCAGCAGCAATGTGTCGACCTCGCCACGCGCGTTGGCCACCGCCACCTGGGCCGCCAGCCTGGCCGCCGAGTCCGCGCCCTGCACCGGAGCGGGATAGACGATCACCGGCACCTGTGGGGCGCGCCGCGCCAGGGCCGACAGCACGTCGCGCAGAGCGGCCGCGTGCAGCGAGGTCACCACGCCTATGGCGCGCGGCAGGCGTAGGGGTTCGCGCTTGCGTTCGGCATCGAACAGCCCTTCGCTGGCCAGTTGCGCCTTCAGGCGCAGAAAGGCCTCGTACAGATTGCCCAGACCGGCGCGCCGCATGCCTTCGGCCTGCAGCTGGAAATCACCGCGTGCCTCGTAGAGCGATACCCGCGCCCGAACCTCCACCTGGTCGCCGGGCCTGGGCACAAAGCCGACCGCGCCGGCACGGCTGCGGAACATGACGGCCCGCACGGCAGCCCGGCTGTCCTTGAGGGTGAAGTACCAGTGCCCGGAAGCGGCCTGCGTGAAATTGGACACCTCGCCGCGAACCCACATGAGCGGGACATTCTGCTCCAGCAGTTGCCCCACCGCCTGGTTAAGCTGGGCGACAGTCAGGATCTCCCGCGTAAATACATCGTCTGTGACTGCAAATCCAATTGTCATAAGGCTTTCCGGGGAGCTATATGTCCACAGGGCGCGTGGTGCGGAGTTTTAAGATTGTCAAGCCTCTATTCTGTCGCCACTGCCGCCCGGAGAATCAATATTCTCCGTGTAAATTATTGATTTATATAAATAAAAAAACCATTTCAAATTGACCCGCTTTCGTCGACTCCCACGCCAACCCGCATGAAAACCGGCTTGCGGGCTAGTTTTGCACAGAATTATCCACAAAAATTGTGGGTAACTTGGTAGCAGGGGAAACTGCTAAAGCATGCCTTGCGGGCTTTGGGGCGCATCCTCACCAGGATAAACACAAAAGATACGTACCCGTCAGCGCCTTCGGCTTGCTTCGGCCCGGACCGACGATTACAGTCTCGCCTTGCAAGGATCGGCCGATTGCATGCTGGGCATGCCCGCCTCCTTACTCCTTTTCGTCGCACCGGAGCCCCCCGTTTTGCTAGCTCTCCTTGAAGCCGCCGGCTGGCCGATCTGGCCGCTGCTCGCCACCTCCGTACTGGGGCTGGCCCTGATTGTGGAACGTCTGCTGTCCCTGCGCCGCAGTCTGGTGATGCCCCGCGACCTGACCGAACAGGTGCGTGACATGCTGCGCAACCAGCAAGACAGCCCCGACGCCTTGTCCCAGCTCGAACGCAATTCGCCGCTGGGCCGCATATTGGCCGAAGTACTGCGCCAGCGCGGCCTGCCCCGCGCCGAAGTGCGCATGGCGGTCGAGGATGTCGGCCGTTCAGTGGCCCACGACCTGGGCCGGTTCGTGCCGGCCATAGGCACCATCGCTGCCGTCGCCCCGCTAATGGGACTGTTCGGCACGGTGGTGGGCATGATCGACATCTTCAGCGCCTACGCCCCTGGCGTCAGCGATCCGGCGCAACTGGCGCACGGCATCTCGGTGGCCCTCTACAACACCTGCTTCGGCATTCTCATCGCCATCCCGGCCATGATCGCGCACCGCTACTTGCGCTCGCGCGTCGATGGCCTGCTGAACGCGATGGAACAGACGGCAGGCAAGCTGGCCCGACACCTGGCAGCCCTGGAGTCGCGCGCATGAACTTCCGGGGCGAGGGCCGCGGCCGCGACGAGGTCGAGATCAATCTGATTCCCCTCATCGACGTACTGCTGGTCATACTAATTTTCCTGGCGGCCACCACCTCGTTCGCCCACTTCACGCGGCTCAAGATCACGCTGCCGCAGGCCGCGGCGGAGCAGCAGGAATCCACCCCGCTCGAGATCGCCGTCAGCCAGGACGGCCACTACGCACTCAATGGCACGCTGATCGACGGCAGCACGACGGCCGACATCGCCCGGGCGCTGGTGCAGGCCGTGCAGGGCAAATCGTCGCCCGTGCTCGTGATCAATGCCGATGCACAGTCCACGCACCAGTCCGTCGTCAACGTGATGGAAGCGGCCCGGCAGGCCGGTATCGAACGGCTCAATTTCGCTGCCCAGACCGCCCAATGAGCGGGGCCGAGCCTGAACGGCGCACCGCTTCTGCGCAATAAGCAGGCCACCGTGAACGCCCGAGACTCTCTGCAGCGGCAATGGCAGGACGATGGCTTACTGTCCCGCCTGCTGGCCCCGCTGTCCTGGCTCGCCGGCCTGGCCGTGCGCCGCAAGCACGAAGCCTATCGCAGCGGTCGCAGGACAGCCTGGCGCGCGCCAGTGCCCGTGGTGGTGGTCGGCAATCTCTATGTCGGGGGCACCGGCAAGACGCCCGTCGTGATCGCGATTGCGCAAGGCCTGCATGCGCAGGGCTGGACACCCGGCGTGGTCAGCCGAGGCTACGGTGCGCGCGTGGGCAGCGAGCCGCGCGTCGGCATGGGCGCGGACCTGGACCCGGCCGCTTATGGCGACGAGCCGGCGCTCATCGCGCGCGCCGCCGCCGTTCCTGTGGCCGTGCATCCGCGGCGCGTCCTTGCTGCGCAGGCGCTGCTGCGCGCCTGCCCCGGCGTCGATGTCATCATCGCCGACGACGGTCTGCAGCACCTGCAGTTGGCGCGCGACGTGGAAATCGTGGTGCAGGACGAGCGCGGCCTGGGCAACGGCCGCATGCTGCCCGCGGGCCCGCTGCGCGAGCCGCCGTCGCGCCTGAACGAGGTCGATGTCGTGGTCACCAACCTCGGCTCCAGGCCTGCCGATTTGAAATCGACACCGTCCGAACCCGATGCGAATGCGATGGCGACGGGACTGCGCTCCCCCCGTGCCGGCCCTGTGCAGCTATCCATGCGGCTCGAACCCGGGGCGGCTCGATGCCTAGCGGACGGCAATACGCGCCCCTTGGCCGATTTCGCAGCCGGCCCGCCGGTTGCGGCGGCGGCCGGCATCGGCAATCCGCAGCGCTTTTTCGACACGCTGCGCGCTGCCGGCATCGCCCTGGCCGAGACGCTGCCCTTGCCCGATCACTATGCTTACGACGAGTCACCTTTCGGCGGCCTGCAGTCGGGACAGATCCTGGTCACCGCAAAGGACGCGATCAAATGCGCTCGGCTGGACGACGCCAGGCTGTGGGAAGTCGGCGTACAGGCACGCTTCGAACCCTTCGACCTGACGACCTGGCTGAATGCGGCCATTGTGCGCAAGACCGACCGCAATCGCGGCTGACGTGGCCTGCCCCACGGCTTTCTGCTTTAGAATGCCGGGCATGGAATCCCGCTTGCTCGACATCCTCGTATGCCCCCTGTGCAAGGGCCGTCTGCAATTCGACCGCGCGCAGGCAGAACTGATCTGCCAGGCCGACCGTCTGGCCTTTCCCGTGCGCGACGGTATCCCCGTCATGCTGGAACCCGAGGCCCGCGACCTCGACGCGACGGCCGTCCCGACCTGCGCGGCCTGAATTTCGCCGCGCTGTGGACTACACCGTACTCATCCCCGCCCGATCTGCCTCGACCCGCCTGCCGGACAAGCCGCTTGCCGACATCGCCGGCAAGCCCATGGTGGTGCGCGTGGCAGACCGGGCCAGCCAGTCGGGCGCCAGCCGCGTCCATGTCGCCACCGACGATGCGCGCGTGCTGGCCGCGGTTCAGGCTCACGGCCATCGTGCGCTGATGACCCGCGCCGACCACGCCACCGGCACCGACCGCCTGTCCGAGGCCGTGCAGTTGCTAGACCTGCCCGACGATGCCGTGGTGGTCAATGTGCAGGGCGACGAGCCGCTCATCGAACCCGCGCTCATCGACGCGGTGGCCGCTTGCCTGACGGACTCCCCATGGGCGGAGATCGCCACCTGCGCCTGCCTTCTGGCCAACGTCGAAACGCTCTTCAATCCCAATGCCGTGAAAGTGGTGTGCAGCCAGGACGGCCGCGCCCTGTACTTCTCGCGCGCGCCCATACCGTGGGCCAGGGATGAATGGAGTCCCCACGCCGCACGCTACGCGCTTGCCGCCCCCCAAGGGGGCTCGTTCGCCTTGGAGAGGCCCGACGGCGAACGGGCATCTCTGCCAGCGGGCTTCCCTGCTTTGCACCATATCGGCATCTACGCCTATCGCGTTTCCTTTCTGCGCCGTTTTCCGCAATTGCCGCAGGGCATGCTGGAAAAATTCGAATCGCTCGAACAGCTGCGCGCCATGGAGTATGGCCACGCCATCGCGGTACACCGTGCGGGCCAGGCCCCGGCCGCCGGGGTGGACACGCCTGCCGACCTGGAGCGCGTCCGGGCTTGGTACGCGGCAAATCGGTTATAAAACTTCATTATTTCGCGTTGCCCGTGCGTAACAAGCATCACGCGGGCATCCCAAAAAGAATACAACATCCCCTTAGGAGCCACACAATGCGTCTCATCCTGCTCGGACCGCCCGGCGCCGGTAAAGGCACTCAAGCCGCTTTTCTGACTCAGCGTTACGGCATTCCGCAGATATCGACGGGCGACATGCTGCGCGCCGCGGTCAAGGCCGGCACGCCGCTGGGCCTGGCCGCCAAGAAAATCATGGATGCGGGCGGCCTGGTGTCGGACGAGATCATCATCGGCCTGGTGCAGGACCGCCTCAAGCAGTCCGACTGCGCAACCGGCTACCTATTCGACGGTTTTCCCCGCACCATCCCGCAGGCCGACGCCCTGAAGAACGCCGGGGTCAAACTCGACTACGTAGTCGAGATCGAAGTGCCCGAGGACGACATCATCACCCGCATGGGCGGCCGCCGCGTACATCCGGCCAGCGGCCGCACTTACCATGTGGTATTTAATCCGCCCAAGGAGCAAGGCAAGGACGATGTCACCGGCGAACCGCTGGTGCAGCGCGACGACGACCGCGAGGAAACCGTGCGCAACCGCCTGAGCGTCTATCAGCAGCAGACCCGCCCGCTGGTCGACTACTACTCAGGCTGGTCGACACGCGAGCCGGCCGCCGCGCCCACGTACCGCAAGATCTCCGGCGTAGGCAGCGTGGACGAAATCACCCAGCGCCTGCTCGGCGCCCTGCAGGGCTGAGCGGCACCCGCGCGCCCCTGGAATCCCCCTATCGGAATCACGCAAGGCAGCTCATATGGAAATCGCGAACAAAGTATTTATCGTCACCGGCGGCGCTTCCGGCCTGGGTGCCGGCACCGTGCGCATGCTCACGGCCAACGGCGCCAAGGTCGTCATCGCCGACCTGCAGGACGAACCGGGTCACGCTCTGGCCCAGGAACTGGGCCAGCATTACGTGCATTGCGACGTCACCCAGGAAGCCGACGGGCTGGCCGCGGTCGCCAAGGCCAAGTCGCTCGGCTCGCTCTTCGGCCTGATCAACTGCGCCGGCATAGCACCCGCATCCAAGATCGTCGGCAAGGATGGCGCGCATTCGCTCGCCCTTTTCCAGAAAGTCGTCTCGATCAATCTGATCGGCAGCTTCAACATGATGCGCCTGGCCGCCCAGGCCATGGGTGCCAATGCGCCCGAACCCACCGGCGAGCGCGGCGTGCTCATCAACACCGCCTCGGTCGCGGCCTTCGACGGCCAGATCGGCCAGGCCGCCTATGCGGCCTCCAAGGCCGGCGTGGTCGGCATGACCCTGCCCATCGCGCGCGATCTGGCCCGCACGGGCATCCGCTGCATGACCATCGCACCCGGCATCTTCGGCACGCCCATGATCTTCGGCATGCCGCAGGAGGTACAGGACTCTCTGGCCGCCGCGATTCCCTTCCCCTCGCGCCTGGGCCGTCCCGAAGACTATGCCAAGCTGGTCCACAGCATCGTCACCAACGACATGCTCAACGGCGAAGTGATCCGCCTGGACGGCGCGATCCGCATGGCACCGAAGTAATCAGGATATTCCTTGGCCTTGTTCAAGTCGGCCGCTGCCATCAGCGGCCTTACCCTGATTTCGCGCATCAGCGGCCTGGCCCGCGACACGCTTATCGCCCGCACTTTCGGTGCCAGCCCCCTTACCGACGCGTTCTGGATTGCCTTTCGCATTCCCAACCTGTTGCGCCGGCTGTTTGCCGAAGGCGCGTTCTCGCAAGCCTTCGTGCCCATCCTCGGGGCGGCTCGGCAGCAGCACGGTGACGAAGGCATCCGCCCCCTGCTCGACCGAGTGGCCCTGCTGCTGACCGCCGTGCTGGCGCTGCTGGTCGTGATCGGCGTCATTGCAACGCCCTGGGTCGTAACGCTGATCGCCAGCGGCCTGCGCCACCACGGCCGCGACGAAGAATTCGCCGCCGCCGTGAGCATGACGCGCTTCATGTTCCCTTACATCCTGTTCATGTCCCTGGCGGCCTTCGCCACGGGCGTGCTCAATACCTGGCGCCGCTTCGCCATCCCCGCTTTCACGCCTGTCCTGCTCAATCTGTGCATGATCGCCGCCTGCCTGTGGATTTCGCCGCATTTGGGCCTGCCGATCTTCGGCCTGGCCATCGGCGTGATGATCGGCGGTGTGCTGCAGCTGGCCGTGCAGTGGGGTGAACTGGCGCTGATCGGCCTGACGCCGCGCCTGCTCGGGACTCGCCTGATCGATGCCTGGCGCGACCCCACGGTCAAACGCATCATCAGACAGATGGGGCCCGCCACCCTGGGCGTATCCGTCGCGCAGATCTCGCTCCTGATCAACACCAACATCGCCACCTGGCTCAAGCCCGGCAGCGTGACCTGGCTGTCCTTTGCCGACCGGCTCATGGAATTCCCCACGGCGATCCTGGGCGTGGCGCTGGGCACAGTGCTTCTGCCCAGCCTCTCCGCCGCCTACGCGAAGAAAGATGATGACACCTATAGCCACCTGATCGACGCGGGACTGCGCCTGACGCTACTGCTGGGCCTGCCCGCCGTCCTGGGTATGGCGCTGCTGTCCGACGGCCTGGTGGCCACGCTGTTTAACTACGGCGCATTCCATGCGTCGGACGTGCAGCAGACGCGCCTGGCCGTCATCGCCTACTCGGTCGGCCTGATCGGTCTGTTGTCCGTGAAAATCCTGGCGCCCGGCTTCTACGCCCGACAGGACATCCGCACTCCGGTCAAGATCGGCGTCGTCGTGCTCGTACTGACGCAGGTGTTCAACCTGATGTTCGTACCTTTCTTTGCCCACGCCGGATTGGCGCTGTCCATCGGACTGGGAGCCTGCGTCAATTCAGTCGCCCTGCTGGTCGTCCTGCGCCGCCGCGGAATCTACCGGCCTGGGGCGGGCTGGACCCGATTCATCCTACGCATTCTGCCTGCACTGGCTGCCATGGGCGCCTTGCTCGCTTACGCTGACAGCCGGGTGAACTGGATCGCCCTGCAGACCCACGCAGGCCAGCGCGCTCTTTCGCTGGCCGCCATCATGGCCGCCGCCGCCGCCCTCTATTTCGTCATGCTGTTCGCCGCCGGTTTCCGGCCGACGGATTTCGGCCGCCCCGGCTCGGGCCGCTGACCTTCCCCCGCGCATTCTGTTCTGACCGGTCCGCTACGAACGGACCCGCAGCCCGCCTGCTCTCGCGAGCATCCCCGCTGCAGCAGCATGTTTAATTCATCCCATCAGGTGACAATTTTTGTTGAAAAAAACATATTTTTACTTTAGATTTTAAAGTCCATCATGCATCTAACACCGTTCTCGTCGCTACATCAGGAATCTCTACAGCGAAGTTTATGCATGCCGAATCACGGCATTCCATCGCTCTTAAAAATATTTCTCATGAAATAACAAGAGCTTAGAGCCTCTCCCGCGCAGAAATCCGCCATCAGATTGCGTATCGACGAGCCGCCAACGGAATGTAACATTAGATTTCTTCCGACCTTCTTTTCCGCTCACGCTGTGAACTAGCCGATGCTGCCGCGTTTCAGTCGTACCGAACTGCCCCGCCGCGACACCGGCTTGCGGCTTGGCCGACGCCATTTTTTTCTTGGTAGCCTGCTCGCGCTTGGAGGCGCCGCGGCCGGTGCGGCGATAGCCGACGTCTATTACCCTCTGGCCGGGCTATCCGATGATTACGCCACCCGGACGGGTGAACGCCGCCTGTATCGGCTGCCCGACGGCAGCCAACTGCTGCTGAACGCCCGCTCCCGCGCCGATCTGTCCTATACCGACAAAGAACGCACCCTGCATCTGCGCGAAGGTGCCGTATCGCTCATCGCCCGTCCCGACGCGGCGCGCGCCTTCCTGATACGCACAAGCGAAGGCACGGTCTGCCCCGACGGCCCTCGCGTCATGGTTCGCCAGCAAATGCGCCGCACCCTGGTCGTCGCCGCCGACAATGCCGCCGAGATCACAACCTCGGCGGGAACCAGAACGATGCTTGCGGCCGGCAGCGGCACCCGCTTTGACAATACCCTCGTCGGCAATCCACGTGCCGACCTGCTCGCCGACACCGCCTGGGAAACCGGCTGGGTAAATGTCCACGAACGGCCACTGCTGGAAGTGATTCAAGCCCTGCGGCCTTATCGCAGAGGCGCGCTGCGCATCTCAGTAGCGGCCGGCGGCCTGCTGGCCAATGGCCGCTATCCGCTCGACGATACCGATGTCGCGCTGCGCGCCCTGCAAGCCGACATGCCCATCCATATCCGCCGGATTACCCCTTGGTTCACCTCAGTCGATCTGGCCCCGGCCCATGCCAGGGCCTATGCAGGCAGGCGCGGGGAGGTCTACCCACCCTATGCGGCATCTTCCAGCGCGATTGTTCGACAAACCCTTGCACCATAAGGGAAAGCTCGCTAGAATGTCGGACTTTGCCGAATTCTTTAAATTACCGAATACACCATGGCCAATACCGCCCAAGCCCGTAAGCGCGCCCGTCAATCGGTTGAGCGCAACAAGCACAATTCGTCGCTGCGTTCGATGCTGCGTACCGCGATCAAGCGCGTGCGTCAGGCCATCGAAGCGGGCGACAAGTCCGTCGCCGCCGAGACGCTGCAGAAAGCCAGCAGCGTGATCGACCGCGTGGCTGACAAGCAAATCATCCACAAAAACAAGGCTGCTCGCCACAAGAGCCGCCTGGCTGCCGCCGTCAAGGCGCTGGCTTAACCGTCACTGCTCTGCTGCGGCCCGCGCGCCTACCGTATCTTCGGTATCTTCGCGCGAGGCTTCCCTCTTCGCGGCAGGCAAACTGAATCGGCAAATGCAAAAGGATGCCTAGCGGCATCCTTTTGTTTTGGGGCGCCAAACCCATGATGCCCGAGCGGGCTGCCGCCCGGCACGAGTGCCGTCAGGACCTCAGGCCTTGGCTTCGCACTCGCGCTCTTGTGTCTTGAGGTTGTTGTCCCGGGCGAAATCCACCACGAACTTGTAGGCCAGGGGTTCGAGTTCGCGCAGCCGCTGATCGACCACGATGCCTTTCACGCCGTCCAGATCGACCGGCAGCACATAGGGCGAGTACGTCAGATGCGTGCCGGCCACGCCGGGGGGACGGAACTGCGCCATGACGCCGGCCAGGCGCTCGGCCCAGTCGCTGGGGCGAAAACGGCTGCCGCTTTCGGTCACGCCATAGATGAGAAATTGTCGAACAGTCATGTTTGTCATTAACCGCGGACACGCCTTGCATGCCGCCCCGGCCCGATCGGCCCGGGGATCGCAATTCGACCCGCGCCCGAATTGTATATGATGGACCTTTTTGCCAACCTGGCTTTGCGATTTCGACTATGACCGCGACTCCCTCCCCTCAGGGCAAACCCGCCCCGCTGCGGCATTTCCTGCAGATCAAGGATTTTTCGGCCGACGAACTGAACTACGTCCTGAATCGCGCCCGCGTCATCAAGGACAAATTCAAGCGCTATGAGCCGCACATGCCGCTCGTGGACCGCACGCTGGCCATGGTGTTCGAAAAAGCCAGCACCCGCACCCGCGTCTCGTTCGAGGCCGGCATGTACCAGATGGGCGGATCGGTCATCAACCTGACCTCCAGCGACTCCCAGTTGGGCCGCTCCGAACCCATCGAAGACACCGCGCGCATCATTTCGCGCATGGTCGACATCGTGATGATCCGCACCTTCGAGCAGGCACGCATCGAAAGCTTCGCCGCCCATTCGCGCGTGCCCGTCATCAACGGCCTGACCAACGAATTCCACCCCTGCCAGATCCTGGCCGACCTGCTCACCTTCATCGAGCACCGCGGCAGCATCGCGGGCAAGACGGTGGCCTGGGTGGGCGATGCCAACAATATGGCCTACACCTGGCTGCACGCGGCCGAACTGCTGGGTTTCACGCTGCATATTTCGACTCCGTCGGGCTATGAACTCGATCCGGCGCGCATCGGCTCGCCCTCGCCCGCCGTGCTCAAGCAATTCAAGGACCCGAAGGACGCCTGCCGCGGGGCCCACCTGGTCACCACCGATGTGTGGACCAGCATGGGCTACGAGGCCGAGAACGAGGCCCGCCGCAAGGCCTTTGCCGATTGGTGCGTGGACGCCGACATGATGGCCGTCGCCGACCCCAGGGCCATTTTCCAGCACTGCCTGCCTGCCCACCGCGGCGAGGAAGTTACCGCCGAAGTCCTGGAGGGTCCGCAAAGCGTGGTCTGGGACGAGGCCGAGAACCGACTGCACGTGCAAAAAGCGCTGATGGAATTCCTGCTGCTGGGCAGACTATAGATAAGGCCCATAAATAGTCTGAACTAATTGCTGGCGCTGTGGTCAGATAGCGCATGGAAACCGAAGACGCCCGCCGGCTCAGCCCGGCCGAACAACACGAGCGCCGCCGCCAGGTCATTCGGGCGTACAAGCGCAAGCTCACCAAGCGGCAGATCGCGCGCGATGTGGGACTGAGTTATTCAGCCACGTGCAAGATCATCGACCGCTATAACGCTGGGGGCATGGCGGCGCTGGCGCCAGGTCAACGTGGCCGCAGCGCTGGCGACAAACGCGCACTGACCGTCGAGCAAGAAGCCACGATCCGTCAGACGATCTGCGACAACCGTCCGGAGCAGCTGAAGATGGAGTTCGCCTTGTGGAGCCGTGCCGCCGTGAAGGAGCTGATCGAGCGCGACTACCAGATCACCTTGCACCTGCGCTCGGTTGGAAAGTATCTGGCGCGCTGGGGCTTCACGCCGCAGAAGCCCATCAAGCGCGCCTATGAACAGTCGCCCGAAGCCGTGCGCACGTGGCTGGATGAAACCTATCCTGGCATCGCCGAACGCGCCAAATCAGAGGGTGCGGAGATTCACTGGGGTGATGAGACAGCGCTGGTGAACACCGATGTGCGTGGCCGCAGTTACGCCCCCAAAGGCAAGACGCCGGTAGCGATGGCAGTGGGTGGCACGCGCCAGAAGCTGTCCATGCTGGCCAGCGTGACCAACCAGGGCAAGGCGCGCTGGATGATCATCGACGGCAATTTCAATCACGAGAAGCTGATCGAGTTTTTCGAGGCCCTGGTCGCGGACACCGAGCGCAAGGTGTTTCTGATCCTGGACAACCTGGGCGTGCATCACTGCAAGCCGGTCAAGCAGTGGCTGGCCGAGCATGTCGATCAGATGGAGGTGTTCTATCTACCCAGCTACAGCCCCGAACTCAATCCGGAGGAACGTCTCAACGCCGATCTCAAACACGTTATCCGTCGCAAGGTACCGGCACGCACCAAGGCCAAACTTCGCGCCGCCACCGAAGCACATATGGCCGTGATCGGCAGCAAGCCGGAACGCGTCAAAGCCTACTTTCGCGATCCTCGCGTCAAGTACGCTGCTTGATACTGTTTAAGGGCCGAATCAATAGGGTCTGTCATCAATTGAGCCAAATGACGGCAGCGGCGAGATGAATGGCGCCAAGGAACGCGGTGCGGGTTTTATCGTAGCGCGTGGCGATGGCGCGGTACTGCTTGAGGCGGGCGAAGAAGTTCTCGATCAGGTGACGCGCCTTGTACAAGTGCCGGTCATAGTCTCGCTGCTGCTTGCGTGTGCGTAGAGAGGGGATGACGACGGACTTTCCAGCGCGTAACAGGGGTTCGATCACGCGCTGCTGCGCGTCATAGGCTTTGTCGGCCATCACTGTTTCCCCTTGCGTATGCGGCAACAGGGCATCGGCCCCTTCCAAATCCGAGGCCTGCCCCGGCGTCAGGTGAAAACGCGTTGGGTTGCCCAGCGCATCGACCGTGGCATGAATCTTTGTGCTCAGCCCCCCTCGGCTGCGTCCGATGGCTTGCGCCTGAGCCCCCCTTTTCCGCCTGTGCCATGCTGGTGGGCTCGCACAATCGTGGCATCTATCATCGCGTACTCGTTGTCCGCATCCTGTGCCAGCGCCTCAAACACGCGCCGCCACACGCCGCTACGGCTCCAACGCATGTGCCTCAGATGCACGACGCGGAAATCCCCGAAGCGCTCCGGCAAATCCCGCCAGGGTATACCTGCGCGATAGCGATACAGCACCGCCTCTACGAATAGGCGATTGTCTCGCGCGGTCACGCCAGCATGGCCCGCTCGCCCAGGCAGCAAACCTTCAATCCGCTCCCACTGATCATCTCGCAATGCATATCGTCTCGACATACGGCCGAAGTTTGGAACGCCTGGCCTAAAATCTCAAGCCATCAATTGATGACAGCCCCTAGACTGACCCGCATGCAGGGCGGCGCTACTTAGGGCCGGTTGACACGAAAAAGCCCTAGACCTTCTCCCGGTTCAATCGCACAATCGCGCAAACATCGTGCGCTTGGTGTTGCGAAACGCCGGGCGCACACGGCTGCTCCAGTGCGTCCCGCGCACGGCCAGCCAGGGCGGGCTGCCCAAGGTCTCGCGAGTAATCAGATCGTAGCAGGCGTAGTAGCGTGGGGTCCCGTCCTTGCACAGATAGCGGTCGGCCCGCACCGTGCCGGGCACGGCGGCAAGACCCGGCATGTGTTCCCGGGTATACCAGTCGTTGAAATCCTGCTCGCTTTCGGGCGCGACATCGGTTTCGACGATGTAGTGCCATGGAGCATGCGCCTCGTGCGGCTCGCTGCGCAAATGCAGCATGCCGTCAAGCGACACGGTGCGGCTGCCGCCCGGACAGACGGTTGCCGCGCGGGCGCGGGCGATCTCCAGCGCGGGTAAGTCATTGTCCCGCGTCCGGCAATAAACATACGACGCGTCGAGTTCGACCGCGACGCATACGTCCACATCCAGCGGCAGGCCCCCCGTGGACAATGCGGCGCGGATACGGCGAACCGCCAGGGCATCGAGCCGCGCCGGAATTTTTATCAGCAAGACCTTGTCCATCGCGGTTTCCCCCGGTTGTTCAATGCCCGATGCGTAGCGCCACGAGAAAGCGCGACACCATGTTATAGGCCGCTACGGTCGCAGCCAGTTCGATCAGGCCCTGCTCATCGAAATGCACGCGCAGGGGCTCGAACACCGCGTCCGGCACCTCAATGTCACGCGTCATCGTATCGGTCAGAGCAAGCACGCCGCGCTCGCCAGCATCCAGGCCCCGCACCGCATCCGGCGCAGCGCCGGCGCGCAGGCCCTCGATGACCTCATCGAGCAGACCCGCCGCGCGCGCGTGCGGCACATGAGCCTCGAATTCATAAGGCGCGCGGTTCAGAACCGCCACGCGCAGGATGACGAGCTCGCGCACACGCGGCGCCAGCGAGGTCTTCTGGCGTATCGCCGTCAGCATCGCCTCCCAGCCATCGACTACCGGCGCACTATTCAACAGTACCCGGTACAGCGGCGTGATGCGGCCGCGCGCGGCCAGTATGCGCGCCTCGATGTCTGCCAGCCGCGGGCGCGTACCGGGTTCCACGGGAGCGATGCGAGATGTGCTCATGCGATCAGTCCACGTGGATGTTGTTGCGCTTGATCAGCTCCGACCATTTGCGGCGATCGGACGCGATGAGCGCGGCCAGCTGCTGCGGGCTGGTGGGCGCCACCTGGCAACCCAGCTGCTCGAGCCGGTCGCGCACCGCGGGTGTGCGCAACGCAGCGCGCACATCGGCATTGAGCTTGTCGACCAGGGCGGGCGACATGGCTGCCGGAGCCAGCAGGCCGTACCAATTGTTGGTCTGCACTCCCGGTATGCCCTGCTCGGCCAGCGTGGGAACGTTGGGCAGCTGCGGCAAGCGCGCGGGCGCGGCCAGGCCCAGCGCCTTGAGTTGCCCCGATTTGATCAGGTTGATCAGACCGGGAACATCGCCGAAAAAGCCGGCCACATGATTGCCCAGGAGATCGTTGATGACAGGCGCCGCGCCTTTGTAGGGCACGTGCATCACATTGGCCTTGCTGGCCTGGGCGAACATTTCCAGCGTCAGATGCGGAATACTGCCCACGCCCGATGATCCGATGGGCACCGGACTGCCGGCCTCGCGCGAACGCCTGACGAAATCCGCAGCGTCGACCGCGGGGTTGGTCTTGTTCACGACGAACACCGTGGCGTTGTCGACGATTTTGGAGATGGGCTTGAAACCCTTGAGCGGATCGTAGGGCAGAGACTTGTACAGAGCCGGACTGATGGCCACCGCGCCCACGCTGGTAAGAAACAGAACCGAACCATCGCCCGCCGCGCTGGACACGTAAGCCGCGCCGATATCGCCATTGGCCCCGGCCTTGTTCTCGACGATGACCGGGCGATGCCATTGCTTGCTCAGCTGAGCGGCCAGCACGCGCCCGACCGTATCGACCGGACCGCCCGGCGGAAAAGCCACGACCAGCTGCACCGGGGCCTGGGCCCTGGCCGCACCCGACGCGGCCAAGGCCAGGACACTCGCACACACAATACGCTTGAAGAACATTCCCGTCTCCTTAAAACCCATACAACCGCGCCGGATTCTCCACCAACACCTGCCGCCGCAGCGCTTGATCCGGACAGGCTTCGAAAAACGCATCGACCAATTCACCGTCGTCGGGCATCTCGCCAGCGACGTTCGGATGCGGCCAATCGGTGCCCCACAAGGTGCGTTCCGGCAAGGCCTCGACCAGCGCGCGAACGAAGGGCAGGCTTTCGCGGAAAGGCCGCTTGCCGTCGCCGATGCGATCCATGCCGGACACTTTGACCCAGGCGCCCGGCACGCGGGCCAGGCCGAGCAGGCTGCGAAAGGCGGGAGCATCCAGCCCGTCGCGCGCGCGGATGCGGCCCATGTGATCCACCACGAAGGGCACCGGCAATCGGGCAAGCCTGGGCAACAGCGCATCTATCGTCGCGCCGTCGACGTGCAGGCATACATGCCAGCCCAGCGCAGCGATCGACGAGACGATGCGCTCGAATACATCGGGCGGCGGCGGCGCACCCAGGTGCGGCACAAAGTTGAAGCGGGCGCCCCGTACCCCGCCCTCGTGCAGGGTGCGGATCAGCGCCGCATCGGCCTGCGGCGGCAGCAGGGCCACGCCGCGATAGCGGCCTTGACCGCGCGCCACGGCTTCCAGCAAGGCAGCGTGGTCGTGGCCGTGGCAGTTGGCCTGCACGATGACCGCGCGGGTGAGGCCCACGCGGCCATGCAAGGCCGACAACATCTCGTAGGGCGCGTCGGGCGGCGTGTATGCACGGCCCTGCGCATAAGGAAATCGGTCGGCCGGTCCGAACACATGGCAATGTGCATCGCACGCCCCTTCGGGCAGGCGGCGATGCGGCACCGAAGGTTCGGCCAGCGGCGGGCGGCAATCGGGCAAAAACAGTCTCCACACATTATTCGGAGCCGACTTTGGAGCGGCATTGTGTGTGCATGTTGGTGTATCGGCGGCATCGAAACAATGCTATATCTAAAATTTCAGATATCGATAAATTAAATATCTCGAATGGACCTCAAGCAGATCGAATACTTCGTTCGCGTGGCCGAACGCCGCAGCTTCTCGCGTGCGGCCGAACTGCTGGATGCGGCCCAACCCACGCTTAGCCGCCAGGTGGCCCTGCTGGAGCAGGAACTGGGCCAGCACCTGCTCTACCGCAACGGCCGCGGGGTCGAGCCCACCGAAGCGGGGCTGCGATTTCTGGAATATGCCCGCGCGCTGCTGACCCTGGCTGCCCGCGCCAAGGAAGATCTCCGGGATCTGCGCGACACCCCCACCGGCAAGGTCGCCATCGGCCTGCCGCCGCGCATCGCCCGCTGCGTCACGCCGCCGCTGGTTCAGGCATTCAGGCAGGCCTGCCCACAGGCCTCGATCACCGTGGCGGAAGGCTTGAGCACCCAGGTGCGCGAATGGCTGCTGGCCGGACGCATCGACCTGGCCTTGCTGTACGACCCGCCTGTCTCGCCGCAATTGACTTGCGAGCCGCTGCTGCGCGAGGACTTGGTGCTGGCCGCCGCGCCGGGCGGACGCCTTCGGCTGCCCGCCTCGGTGAAAGTAACCCAGTTGGGCAACTACCCCCTGATCCTGCCCAGCCTGCCCAACGCCATTCGCGTCCTGGTCGAAAGTGCGTGCCGGCGCCAAAACGTTCAACTGGCCGTAGCGGCCGAGGTCGACGCGGTCCAGACCATTGTCGAACTCGCCGCACAGGGCGATGCCTATGCCATCCTGCCGCGCTCGGCCGCGCAGGGGCCCGCCGCCACCCATCCGCTGGCCCTATGCCGCATCGAAGCTCCGGTGATCCGCAACAAGCTGGTGCTGGCCATGCCGCGCCACCGACCCGCCACGCGGGTGGCCGACGCCACCGCGCAATTGCTGCGCAAACTCGACTTCGGGCAACTGTTCTTGGGCAGCGGCATCAAGGCCGGAGCCACTGGCAAACGCGTTAAAATGGTCAATTGACCTTCCCCCATCCCTTCTTCGGCGCGCGTTGCGACGATTGCGCCCTTCTAAAACCATGGCAACCATTCTCCCCTCCCTTCCCGTCGGCCAGAAGGTCGGCATCGCTTTCTCCGGCGGTCTGGATACCAGCGCCGCCCTGATCTGGATGCGCGAGAAAGGCGCCATCCCCTACGCCTACACCGCCAATCTGGGCCAGCCCGACGAGTCCAACTACGAGGACATTCCGCGCCGCGCCAAGATTTACGGCGCCGAGAACGCCCGCCTGGTCGAATGCCGCCCGCAGTTGGTGGCCGAAGGCATCGCCGCGCTGCAGGCGGGCGCCTTCCACATTTCCACCGGCGGCATCACCTACTTCAACACCACCCCGCTGGGCCGCGCCGTGACCGGCACCATGCTGGTGGCGGCCATGAAGGAAGACGGCGTGAACATCTGGGGCGACGGCAGCACCTACAAGGGCAACGACATCGAGCGCTTCTACCGCTACGGTCTGCTGACCAACCCCGATCTGAAGATCTACAAGCCCTGGCTCGACCAGCAGTTCATCGACGAGCTCGGGGGCCGCGCCGAAATGTCGGCCTACATGCAAAAGGCCGGCTTCGACTACAAGATGTCGGCCGAAAAAGCCTACTCCACCGACTCCAACATACTCGGCGCCACGCACGAAGCCAAGGATCTGGAAAACCTGAACACCGGCATCCGCATCGTCAAGCCCATCATGGGCGTGGCCTTCTGGAAGGACGATGTGGCGGTCAAGGCCGAAGAAGTCACCGTGCGCTTCGAGGAAGGCCAGCCCGTGGCGCTGAACGGCGTCGAGTACAGTGATCCGGTGGCCCTGATGGCCGAGGCCAACGCCATAGGCGGACGCCACGGCCTGGGCATGTGCGACCAGATCGAAAACCGCATCATCGAGGCCAAAAGCCGCGGCATCTACGAAGCCCCGGGCATGGCCCTGCTCTATATCGCCTACGAGCGCCTGGTCACCGGCATCCACAACGAAGACACCATCGAGCAGTACCGAGTCAGCGGCATCAAACTCGGTCGCCTGCTCTACCAGGGCCGCTGGTTCGACCCGCAGGCCATCATGCTGCGCGAAACCGCCCAGCGCTGGGTGGCGCGCGCCATCACCGGCGAAGTCACCATCGAACTGCGCCGTGGCAACGACTACTCGCTGCTCAACACCGAGTCGCCCAATCTGACCTACGCGCCCGAGCGCTTGTCCATGGAAAAAGTCGAGAACGCGCCCTTCACGCCGGCCGACCGCATCGGCCAACTGACCCTGCGCAACCTGGACATCACCGATACGCGCCACAAGCTCTTTACCTACACCCAGACGGGCCTGCTGCAGCCCTCGGGCGGCTCGGCCTTGCCGCAGCTGCAGGACAGCAAGAAGAAATAAGCCGCTTTTCGCGCGCACAGAAAAAAGGCTCCGCAAGGAGCCTTTTTTCTGTGCGCAGCCTGCAAGCCACGGCGGTCTACACCGCCTTGCCGACCCGGTCGAGTTCGGCCAACACGGCATCAGTAAGCGGCAGTTGCGCGGCCTTCAGGTTCTCGCGCAAATGGGCGACCGACGAGGTTCCGGGAATCAGCAGTATGTTCGGGGCGCGATGCAGCAGCCAGGCCAGCGCCAGTTGCATGGGCGTCGCCCCCACGGATGCCGCGATCCGATCCAGCTCGCCCGACTGGATGGGCGTGAACCCGCCCAGCGGGAAAAATGGCACATAGGCGATACCCTGCCGACCAAGCGCATCGATCAGCGCATCGTCGTCGCGGTGCACGAGGTTGTAGTGGTTCTGCACGCAGGCGACGGCAGCGATGCCCTGAGCCTCTTCGATCTGCGCCGCGGTCACATTGCTCAGCCCGATATGGCGCACCAGCCCGCGTTGCTGCAGCGCCGCCAGCGCCTGAACCTGCCGCGCGATCGACCCTTCGGACGGCGCGTGGACATCGCCCATGATGCGCAGGTTCACCACGTCGAGCGCATCCAGCCCCAGGTTACGCAGATTGTCGTGCACCGCGCGCTCGATGTCCGGGGCGGTCTGGGCCGGCAGCCATGCGGCATCGGCGCCGCGCACTGCCCCGACCTTGGTCACGATGAGCAGATCATCGGGGTAAGGATGCAGCGCTTCCTTGATGATCTGGTTGGTGACGTGCGGCCCGTAGAAGTCGCTGGTGTCAATGTGGTTCACCCCGGTGGCCAGCGCCTCGCGCAACACGGCCAATGCAGCCGCCCTGTCCCTGGGCGGCCCGAAGACGCCCGGCCCGGCCAGTTGCATGGCGCCGTAGCCCATGCGCCCGATCGTGCGCCCGGCAAAGGGATAAGTTATCGAATAAGACATGTCACGCTCCTTGGTCGAAGTACGGCGTGAAGTATGAACGGCACGCCTCTGTTTGATAACCTAGTCAGATGCAAACAGCTTGTACGAAATATCGAACATGGACATGAACGATCTCACCGCCTTCGTCGCGGTAGCCCGGGCCAGCGGCTTTCGCGACGCGGCGCGCGCGGGCGGCGTCTCGGCGTCGAGCCTGAGCACGGCCGTGCAGCGTCTGGAAGGGCGGCTCGGCATGCGCCTTCTCAACCGCACCACGCGCAGCGTCACGCCGACCGAGGCAGGCCGGCGCCTGTTGGAGCGGCTGGCTCCGCTCTTTGGCGAGATAGAGGCGGCGCTGGACGTGCTCAACGGATTTCGCGATAAACCGATAGGCACCCTGCGGCTGAACGTGCCGGCCCACGCCACGCAGACCATCCTGCCGTCCATCCTGTCGCGATTCATCAAGGCCTACCCCGGCATCCACATCGAAGTACTGGCCGAAGACAGCTTCGTCAACCTACTCGAAATCGGCTGCGACGCGGGCATCCGCTACGACGAGCGCCTGGAACAGGACATGATCGCGGTGCCGATCGGACCGCGCATCCAGCGTTTCGCGGTGGCCGCCTCGCCGGACTATCTTGCCGCGCATGGCCGCCCCGAGCATCCTCAAGACCTGCTGACCCATGCCTGCCTGCGCGGACAATTCTCGGGCGGCGCCAAACCGCTCTGGCATTTCGAATGCGATGGGGAAATTATCCATCTGGACCCGCCGCCCGGCCCCCTGTTGGTAAGACCCGGGCTGGCCATCACGATGCTGGTGCGCGCCGCCCTGGACTCGGTGGGCATTGTCAATCTCTGGGAAGACATGCTGCGCCCGCATTTAGACAGCGGCCAGTTGGTGCCGCTGCTCGAACCCTGGTGGCAAAGCTTTCCGGGGCCTTTCCTCTACTACCCCGGGCGCAGGCACCTGCCGGCGCCGCTGCGAGCCTTCGTCGATTTCATCAAAGGCTGACGGCTGGCGATGTGATGTTTGCGTGGCTCTTAAAACGTCCAGGCTTGCCGGACCCGCAGCATCGCAAATTCAGAAGCTGTCGACGCCGACGCAAGCGTGCTATGCCATGAGTCTGCGGGGTATTCGGTGGGGCCCTCCCGGACCTTTAGGGCGAGGGCAGCCCGCGTCCAGCGGACCCAGGGCGCCTGTATGCGCCCGAGCCGAGCGAATCGGTCCGGGAGGACTCCACCGGATACCCCGCAAACGGCTCAAGAACTCAAACAATCCAGTAACAGCAACTTCACAACTCGATCTGCATCCCCATTTCCACCACCCGGTTGGGCGGTATCTTGAAGAACATCGTGCTGCGTGTGCCGTTGCGCGCCATGAAGGCGAAAATCGCCCGGCGCCAGCGCGACATGACCGGACGCTTGCCCCCCACCACCGTCTGTCGCGACAGGTAATACGACGTGCGCATGGGTTCGAGATCGAGCTCGGGATAGGCCTCGCCCACCTCGCGCAACGCCTCGGGCACGTCCAAGTCTTCCTTGAAACCGTAATGCACGGTGACCTGCCAGCTGGAATGGCTGACACGTTCGACATGGAAGCGCTCTTCAGCCGATACGAAAGGCACGTCGGCCACCTTGATGGTCAGAAACAGCACCTGTTCATGCAGCACCTTGTTGTGCTTGAGGTTGTGCAAAAGCGCCGGCGGCACGAAACCCGAACTCATGGTCATGAAAATCGCCGTTCCGTGTACCCGCGCCGGCGGGAACTCCTCGAGCTGGGTCATGAAATCCTTGAGCGGCTGGCGATCACGCGCCTGCATCTCGGCCAGCAGCCGGCGTCCCTGCCGCCACGTCGTCATGAGGATGAAGACAGCGATACCTACGGCCAGCGGCAGCCAGCCGCCCTCGTGGATCTTGAGCACATTGGCCGAAAACAGCAGCAGGTCTATCACCAGCAGCACGGTGAGCACCGCGATCCAGGCCGCCCGCTTGCCGCCCCGTGTACCGCGCGGCAGCACCATGAAAGCCAGCACACTGGTGCAGAGCATGGTTCCGGTCACCGCGAACCCATAGGCCGCGGCCAAATTGTCCGACGTGCGAAACGCGATCACCAGCACGATCACCGCCACCAGCAGCAGGGCATTGACCTGCGGCAGATAGATCTGCCCCATTTCCGCGGCCGATGTGTGCAGGATCTTCATGCGCGGCCAGAAACCCAGCTGCACCGCCTGGCGCGTCATGGAAAAGGCGCCCGAGATCACGGCCTGTGAGGCGATCACGGTGGCTATGCCAGACAGGACCACCAGCGGCAGCAGCCCCCAGCTCGGCACCATCAAGAAAAAAGGATTCTCCAGCGCCGCGGGATTGCCCAGCAACAGCGCGCCCTGGCCAAAATAGTTGATCACCAGCGAGGGCAGCACTATCCAGAACCAGGCCGTGCGTATGGGCGGCCGGCCGAAATGGCCCATATCGGCGTACAGCGCCTCGGCGCCTGTCAGCGCGAGCACCACCGCTCCCAGCAGCACGAAACTGGCCACCGGACGCAACAGTACGAAGCGCGCGGCCTCCACCGGATTGAGCGCGTGCAGCACGACCGGATGCAGCCAGATCTGCCAAAGACCCATCACAGCCAGCGTCAAGAACCACAGGCACATGATGGGGCCGAATAGCTTGCCCACCGAGGCCGTGCCGCGCGATTGAAACGCAAAAAGCACGATGAGCACCACCAGCGAGATCGGCACGACCCAGGCATCGAAACTGTGCGACACGATGCCCATGCCCTCGATGGCCGAAATTACCGAGATCGCCGGCGTAATCATGCTGTCGCCGTAGAAAAGGGCCGCGCCAAAGATGCCCAGGACCACCAGCACCACGCGCTTGTGGCCCTGCACCCCGCGCACAGCCAATTCCAGCAAGGCCAGCGTGCCGCCCTCGCCGCGGTTGTCGGCGCGCATGATGAGCATGACGTACTTGAACGACACCACCACCATCAGCAGCCAGAAGAGCAGGGACAGTATCCCCAGCACATGACTGGCATCGACATGCTTGAATTCGTCCAGGGAAACCTTGAGGGTATACAGCGGGCTGGTACCGATATCGCCGTACACCACGCCCAGCGCGCCTAGCATCAGGGCCTTGCGCGAAGAGGAATGGCTGCTCGTGGGTGATTCGCTCATGCGTGTCGCTCGTGACGTGATAATTGAGTACCCTTGCGAGGGCCGGGAAAAACAACTGCCAGACGGGTGCCGGGATATTCGGGGCGGCTGGTCAGCTTGCACCAGGCCCCGTGCGCATTGGCAATCTCCCGGACGATGGCCAGGCCCAAGCCCGAGCCGCCGGCCGCGGCGCTGGGCGAACGGTAGAACGCCTCGAAGACCCGGTCGCGCTCGTCGGGCGGAACGCCCGGGCCGTCGTCCTCGATCGTCAGGGACGGCGGATTCGCGCCCACGGTCAGGGTAATGCGCCCCGGCTTCTTGCCATAGCGCAGGGCGTTGTCGATGAGGTTGCCCAGCAGTTCATCCAGCAGCAGTGGATTGCCGTCGATGTCCACCGGTGCATCCGGGGCGATCAGGTTCAGCTCGACCTGCGCGGACAGCGCGCGCGGAACCCATTCGGCGCCGCTTGCGCGCACCCATTCGCACAGGTCCAGGCGCACGAAATTATCCCTCGGCTGGGCATCCGGGTTGGAGCGGGCCAGCACCAGCAACTGCTGGCCCAGCCGGATCATACGATCGCTGACGACCTTGATGCGCTCGGCCCGGGTGCGCACGTCGTCGGGCAAGGGCCTGGCCAGCATCAGTTCGGATTCGAGCTTCAGCCCGGCCAACGGGGTGCGCAACTGATGCGCGGCATGGCCGATGAAGCGGCGTTGCGCCGAAAGCGACGAATCCAGCCGCTCGAGCAGATCGTTGATGTGCGTAACAAGCGGCGCGATCTCGGAAGGCAGATTGGCCACCACCATGGGCTGCATGTCTTCGATGGAGCGTTGCCGTATCTGCTCGGCCAGGTGATTGACCGAGCGCAAGCCCGAGCGCACGCCATGGACCACGACGCCGGCAAACAGCAGGATGAGCAGCACTTGTCCTGCAACGATCAGCCAGAAGAAATCCTCCAGCATCCAGACCGTCATGTCGAACTTGTGGGTGATGACCCAGGTAACCGCAATATCGAGCAGCACCAGCACCATGAGCGGGGGCATCAGCCCCGAGATCAGAAGCCGCGCCAGAGACCCCGACGGCAGGTGCCAGGCGGCGCGCCAGGAAGAAGCCGCGGGGGGTTTCTTGAGAGCAGGACTGTCGGACATATGGCTGCGTTCGTCGCGCAGTCGACACGCCTGCCAGATCGGGCAGGCGCGGCGCTTACGCCGACTCCACGTCCAGCAAATAGCCGAAGCCGCGCACGGTCTGGATGCTGGCGCCCGTGCCTTCCAAGCGTTTGCGCAGGCGGTAGACGTAGACTTCGACGGCGTTCTCGCTGAAATCGGCATCCCAGGCCGAAAGCGAATTGACGATCTGGCGCTTGGTGACCACGCGGCCGACGCGCGCCATGAGCATTTCCAGTACGGACAGTTCGCGCACGGACAGGGCAAGGCGCTGGCCGCTGACGCGCACTTCACGGCCGACAGTGTCGAACACCAGCGGACCGACTTCGATCATGGGCTGCGCCTGGCCCGAACGGCGGCGCGCCAGGGCACGCACCCGGGCAGCAAGCTCGGGCAGGTCGAAGGGCTTGGTGACGTAGTCGTCGGCCCCCGCATCCAGGCCTGCCACGCGGTCGTCCAGGCCGTCGCGCGCGGTCAGGATGAGCACGGGAACCTGGTTGCCGTCCTGGCGCAACTGGCGCAGAACGTCCAGCCCCCCCATGCCCGGCAGATTCAGGTCGAGCAGGATCAGCTCATAGGACTGGCCGACCATGGCCCCCTGGACTTTGTCGCCCTCGGTCAGCCAGTCAACGGCATAACCCTGGTCGGACAGGAATTCCTGCAGCGCATGGCCCAGGGTGGTGTCGTCTTCGATAACTAGAACTCGCATTGTTCGATTCTAGCGCGATCCGATCCTGGGCGTATACAGAACGTTACTTACCCGCCGCCGGCTGGGGTTGTGGCGTGGTGATGAAGCCTATTTTTCCCATGCCCGCCCGGCGCGCGGCGCCCATGACCTGCGCCAGCAACTGGTAGCGCGTGTCCTGATCGGCACGGATATGGATCTCCGGCTGCGGCTTGTCCTGAGCCGAGGCCGCGAAACGGTCTCCCAGGCTTTCCGTGGTCACCGGCTGACCGTTCCAGAACAGGGTGCCGTCGCCCTGGATGGCCAGGTCGATCGCCTTGGGATCCTCACGGGCCTGCGTGGCGCTGACCTGCGGCAGATCAATGCGGATCGAATGCGCCAGAAGCGGCGCCGTGATGATGAAGATCACCAGCAGCACCAGCATCACATCGATGAGTGGCACCATATTGATTTCGGAGACGGTGTGTCCGCCCGCCCCCTTGCTGTCGAAGCTGCCGAAGGCCATGGCTCACTTGTCTCCGCCTGTTTCGACGCGCAGGCGGCGCATGGCGCGCACCTTGCTCTCGGAAAGCTCAACTTGGTGGCCGGTCGTCAGGAAAGCGAACAGATCGTGAGCGAAGGCGTCCAGCCGCGACAGGAACACACGGTTATAGCGCACGAATGCGTTGTAGCCGAGCACGGCGGGAATGGCCACGGCCAGGCCCAGGCCGGTCATGATGAGCGCCTCGCCCACCGGACCGGCCACCTGGTTGATCGTCATGCCTTCGGACATGCCGATCCCAACCAGCGCGTGATACACCCCCCATACCGTGCCGAACAGGCCCACGAAAGGCGCGGTGGAACCCACCGACGCGAGGACGGTCAGGCCGTTTTCGAGTTTGGCGGTTTCTTCGTCGATGACCTTGCGCATGGTGCGCGTGACGAACTCGCCGTTGCCTCCCGCCTCTTCCAGCTTGGTGGGGCCGAACTTGGCATGATGATCCGCGGCGTGGATCGCATGGCTGGCCAAGTGCGAATAGGGATCGCGCGCGCCGTGTGTGACGATCTCGTTCTGCACCTGCTCCAGCGAACTGGAATTCCAGAAAGTGCTGAGAAACGCCTTGGCGCGGCCGCGCATGCGGACATGGCTCACCGACTTGACCACCATCAGGTACCAGGTCACCAGCGACATGATCACCAGAATGAAAAAAAGAGCCTGGCCGACAGCATCGCTTTGGCTCAGGAAATGCAGCACGCCCGTGGACGGTGCAGGAGTCGGATTCATGGGTTCAGTCCTTCATTTGAAAATCGTAGGGCAGCCTGGCCAGGGCCGGCAGGGCCACGCCGTTGCGCGTAAACGGCTTGAAGCGCGCCCGGCGGGCCGCGTCCAAGGCCGCGTCGTCCAGGCGTACATGGCCCGAGGATGTGTCGATGCGCGCGCCATCCACCTTGCCTTGGGCACTGATGCGCACCAGCACGACAACCCGGCCCGTCTCGTCATGCAGGCGCGATAGCCTGGGATAGACCGGGATGGGCCGGGACCCGTCGTATTGGATGCTGGTCACCAGGACGGGGGGGTCCTGGCGCGGCGCCTGGCTGGCCTGCTGCTGGCCTTGGGGTGCGCCCGCGACCGGTGGCGCGAGCGCGGCAGGTGTGGTCTCTTGCGACGCAGAACGCGTTGCGGACTCAGGCTTGGGGCGCGGTTTTGACTGTGGCGTGGGTTTTTGCTTGAGCAGCGGCGCCAGCGGCGACGGATGCACGGTCGGCGGGGACTCGGGGGGAGGATCGGCTTGAATCCGAGGCGCGGATTCGGGAGGCGGCGCGACCGGCAAAGCGGCGACAGAAGCCGGTGGCTGCGGTTGGCGCTGGACCGGCGCCTGCTGCGGCGCGGGCGCATCGATCACGCTCACCATCATGGCCGACGCGTTTTGGGCAGCGATAGGAGCTGTGTGCGTACCCTGCACGATGAAGGCAGCTACGGCCGCATGCAGCGCCAGCACCAGCGCGCCCGCCCCGATGCGCAGCCGCACGGGCATTCGAAAGGCAGAAGGGTCGGAAGTACGCGTCAGCGAGAACATGAAATTGCAGGGGATTTGCGCAGAACCCGGCCGGACCGACGCATTGATATATCCGCATAATAATCTAAATACGAATTATTCGTAATTATATGAAGAGCCAGCTTGCACCGCGGCGTCCCCGGTGCGCAGGTGATCATGTTTGTAACGAATTCGCTCACGGACCGGATCCGGCAACTGTCTGGCGCGCATCACAGGATGGGGCAGCGGGTTTTATGGCTGAATTTGGTACTGCATTTACGCGCAGCATTCGTGCCGGAGCGCTAAGCTGTACGCCCCTTGCTGCTTTTTTCGTTCACCTGTCACCGGAACGCCGGTCACCTTTGCGTTAGGCGGCGCAACTCACCTTCGCCGCATTCCGTTCCATAGCCACCTCTCTCACACTCCATTCTCGCCACCCATGACCCTCGCGGAAATCTGCATCCTAGTTGCCTGCTTGCTTCCTATCGTCTGCGCGGGTATCGCCAAGTCACGGGGCTTTAGCAAACCGCGTCGCGAAGGCGGCTTCGACAACCATAATCCGCGAGAGTGGCTTGCTGGTCTTCAGGGCTGGCAGGCTCGTGCTCACGCGGCCCAACTCAATAGCTTTGAGGCCTTGCCACTCTTCATCGCCGGCGTCCTGGTGGCTCAGCATCACCACGCAGCCCAGTACACCGTCAATGCGCTCGCGGCAGCCTTCATCGTCCTGCGCATCGGTTTCATCTGGGCATACGTTACCGACCGGGCCAACCCCAGATCAGTCCTCTGGTCTCTCGGCCTGGCTTGCAGCATCGCGCAGTTCTTCGTGTAACTGCCGCTGTCTGCGCGCATCGCCGCCCAACCCTTCGCTCGATGCGCCCCCCCAACAGAGGCGGCACCTGGGCCGCTCCGGCCGCATCACCCTCTTGGCATGCTCGGCCCAAGTGCCATACCGCAGGGGTCGCCCCAGCTAAAACGTTGAGTGCCTGCTTCTTGTTACCGCCAGCGGCGGCTCCTGGTCGTAAGAAGCATTTTGTGAATAGCCGATCACCTATCCGGGAGGTGCCGTACTTCCCTAGTTTTCGAAAGACTTATGAGCGCCATCACGCGACTGCATTCCAAGCTTTCCTTGAGCACCCATTGCATCTTGCCAGGCAATCATGGCGTTCGCGACCGCATCCTTCTCGCCACTGAACGCAAGCACGGTCTCACCGCATGACGGGCAGACACCACCAAATGCTGCATGGATGCCGGGCATGCCGCGGGCATCAATCAGGCCAAAGTCGGTGAATGACGTTTTGCATGCACCGCACACCATCTTTGCCGGGCGCAATGCATCAATTTTTGCCCTAGCTTGAGCGATTCGCTGATCTTGCGTGCCTCGATTCTTCGCTTGGCCCATTATTTTCTCCAGCATCAATTTTCTATTTCAACCTGAGCGGCTAGCATAATCGCTACGAGTTGCGCGGCAATGCTCGAGCGCATCGTAACGCCGCTCCTGAACCGATAATCGAGCCTATGGCCTACGCAAAGGTTTTCCTGCTGCAGAACACGGCACAAATTTTGAGCATCGAGTTGCGTCACGTCACGCCCGACATCTATCGCATCATTGTCATCCCAAGCCGCATGACGTTGCCCACAATGCACGTCGCAATCTTGCGTGCGATGGGCTGGTAGGGCAGACGTTCGATCCCTCCGCCTTCAACATCAACGAGATCAATTAACGCTTGAGCCAGATCCGGATTTAATGCAAGTCGGCCTTGGCCGTACGCTCACGAAATAATGGCCAAGTGTTGGGTTTCGTCCAGACAACGGCGATTCACGGCCTGACCTTTCAAGCGTTCTTCATCGTCTGCAAAAGGCGCCGCACCGCGCCACGCGCCGCTTGCGCGCTCCCCAGATTGGCAAACCCCAGCAGCAAACCCTGATCGGCCAGCCCCTTCATCTTCCACGTGCTCAAGGCATGTATCGCAAGCCCCTGCGCATTCGCCGCTTGCGCCACGGCGCTATCGCTTTGCTCGCCCTTCCAATACCCCAGCACATGCAGCCCCCCGGCTCTATCGGGTATCCGCAACGCATCTCCGAAGGCCTGCTCCAAGGCGGCGACAAGATAGCCCCGGCGCTCGCCATACAGCGCCCGCATCTTCTTGAGGTGTCGCGAGAAATGCCCTTGCTCCATGAAATCGGCCACCGTGGCCTGCTGCAGCGCCGGGCTGTCCATGCGCAGCAGCGAAACCGTAGCCTCGAATGTCGGCACGCAATCCTCGGGCACAACGAGATAGGCAAGCCGCAGGCCGGGGTACAGCACTTTGCTGAAGGTGCCCGCGTAGAGCACTCGGCCGTACCGATCCAGGCTTTTCAGCGGCGGAAGCGGGCGCCCGTGATAACGGAATTCGCTGTCGTAATCGTCCTCGATGATCCAGGACTGATTCTCCCGAGCCCATTCCAGCAAGGCCAGGCGCCGCGGCAAGGAAAGCGCCACACCCAGCGGGCTTTGATGGGTCGGCGTCACCACGGCAAAGCGGGCATTTTTCGATAGTCTTCGACCCGCCTGCACGCACAGGCCTTCTTCGTCGACGGGCACCGGCACAAGCCGCATGCCCGCCCGCTCCAGGAACCGCCGCGCGAAGGGATAGCCGGGATCTTCGAACCACCCTTTGTCCCCGGCGGACAGCACGGTGTGGCGTATCAAATTCAAGCTATCCAGGTATCCTGTAGTGACGAACACTTGCTCCGGCGCGCAGGCGATGCCGCGCGAGACGCCCAGGTAGGCGGCGATGGCCCTGCGCAAGGGCAGGTATCCGCCGGGCGCCTGGTAGTCCATGTCCGCGTCCCCCATGCCGCGCAGCCTGCGGCCCGCCAGGCGCACCCAGGTTTTGCGAGGAAAGGCGTCCAGGGCGGGCAAGCCGAGCTGGAACGGCCGCGGCGGCGTCTTCGCGATGCCGGCCGGGCGCGGCGCGCTGGCCCGCGTGCGCGGCGCGTCGAATCCATGGCGCCCGTCCAGGTGCGGCGATACCACCGTTCCGGCAGGACCGCGCGCAACGAGATAACCCTCGCTGACCAGGATCTGGTAGGCCGATTCCACCGTGCCCCGCGCCAGGTTCAATTCGCTGGCCAGGCTTCTGACGGCGGGCACCCGGTCGCCGGGAGACAGCCGGCCTTCGGCAATGGCATCGCGAAATCGCTGATATAGCTGCAGATAGATCGGGGTCGTCGACCGCCGCCGCGGTTTCAGGGTTCGGATGTCCATGTCATGTCCTACTCGTTTTCTCGATTCTTGCACCTATTACCTGTTCCATCCATTCGATACATTGACAGTCAGGCAAAGCAAATCAAGGAAACGGCGATGGCACCCATCCGTCTGCGGCACGTGGAAGACTCTCAGACCTGCGCGGCCTGCTTCGACCTCATGCGGGAGTTGCGCCCGCACTTGGCAAGCGCACAGGCGTTTCACGAACAGGTCGAGCGCCAGTCTGCCCAGGCCTACCGCCTGTTGGCAGCCTGGGACGGCGAACAGGCCGTATCGCTGGCCGGTTACCGGCTTCAGGAGAACCTGATCTATGGGCGCTTCGTCTACATCGACGACCTGGTGGTGGCCCCCCAGGCCCGCAGCCGTGGCCTTGGCCGACAGATGATCGACGCGGTGCGCGAGCAGGCCCGGCAGCTCGGGGGGGCTTACCTGATCCTGGATACGGGCCTGGCCAACTCGCTCGCGCAGCGCTTTTATTTTCGCCAGGGGCTGCTGTCCAAGGGGCTGCATTTTTCCCAGGCGCTTTAGAAACTCATATGGAGCAATGAAATGAAGACACTCAGACTGGAATATTCGAAACTCTCGCCGCAAGCTTATGCGGGCCTGATCGCGACCAATAAGGCGCTGGACTACAGCAGCCTGGGCAAGGAGCTGATCGAACTGGTCAACCTGCGCGTTTCCCAGATCAACGGCTGCGCCTTCTGTCTGGAGATGCATGCCAAGTCGTCCCGGGAAGGCGGCGTGCCCGACGCCAAGATCGACAGCGTGGCCGGCTGGCGCGTCAGCGCGCACTTCTCCGAACGCGAGCGCGCCGCCCTGCATTGGGCCGAGTCTCTCGCGCACGTCGACCAGACGCATGCCCCGGACGATGCCTACGAGTCCCTGAAAGCGCACTTCAGCGACGCCGAGATCTCGGATCTGACCTTCGTCATCGCGCTGATGAGCGCGTTCAATCGATTGGCCATCGGCATGCGCCAATGAGGCGCTGACATGCTGTTTGGCCGCGTATGAGAGATGTCATGGTTCGGCCCTCACATTTTTCAACGGCATCGCAATTTCATTTACGAAGCGCGAAGTGCCCTACTTCGCGCCTTGACATTGGCCATGAAGTCGGCCAGATCCATATGACCTTGGACTTACTGTTCGAGTTCTGTCCAGGTAGATTTATCCAGATCCAGTCCCTCAAGACGCTGGCTGGCCGACAAAACAGGACTCGGGTATCCCCCTTAGACCTGGCACGCAAATCGCAAGCAAGGCGCCGTCTGCATCAATGGGGGTGGAGAGGTCCACTCTTGCGCTGGTACAGAACAGCATGTCGCCGGAAGGGCCGCCGATCACGGGACACGTGGTCTGTTTCGCCGGCGCCGACATGACACGATCCACGCGGCCATCAGGGTTGTACCGAACGACTCTGCCGCCACCCCACTCAGCATTCCACACGAAGCCATCGGCATCGACACAGGCGCCGTCGGGCGCGCCATCGCCGACGACATTCGAAAATATTCGCTGATGCTCGAGGGAGGGATAGTCGCAGCAAAAAATGTGGGGCTGCAGTGAGTCGCAGTAGTACATCGTCGTACCGTCAGGACTAAAGCAAATGCAGTTTGGGATGGCAACACCGGGCAGCGCCAGAGACTCGATTGTCAGCGTTTGGGCATTGAGACGATAAAATGCCCCCACCCGCTCTTGCGGCTCGCCTTCGTGCATGGTGCCGAAGACGAAGTTGCCCGCGCGATCGCACCGCCCGTCGTTAATCCGTGTGTCGGGGTTGCCGGGTGATACGCCGATCTCCGTGAGCGCACCCGTTGTCATATCAAAAAAAGACAACCGAGATTCCAATCCCAGTAACAACACTTCCTGCCGCGCGGTGAGTGCAAAGGACCCCAAGCGCTCTGGCATGGGCCACCGCTGGCTGGTTCCGGTTCGAGGTTCGTAAGCCAGTAGCTCATTTCCCATAATGTTGGTCCAGAAAAGTCGGTGGGTCCGTGGGCACCAGATTGGACATTCGCCGAGAAGGTCCTCGGACTTTACAATAATTTCAAACATAATCTACTCAGTGTGGGGTGGGTCGGAGCAGCGCTTCTACTGCAAAAGCAGCCGTTGAACTAGGGTCTGTCATCAATTGAGCCAAATGACGGCAGCGGCGAGATGAATGGCGCCAAGGAACGCGGTGCGGGTTTTATCGTAGCGCGTGGCGATGGCGCGGTACTGCTTGAGGCGGGCGAAGAAGTTCTCGATCAGGTGACGCGCCTTGTACAAGTGCCGGTCATAGTCTCGCTGCTGCTTGCGTGTGCGTAGAGAGGGGATGACGACGGACTTTCCAGCGCGTAACAGGGGTTCGATCACGCGCTGCTGCGCGTCATAGGCTTTGTCGGCCATCACTGTTTCCCCTTGCGTATGCGGCAACAGGGCATCGGCCCCTTCCAAATCCGAGGCCTGCCCCGGCGTCAGGTGAAAACGCGTTGGGTTGCCCAGCGCATCGACCGTGGCATGAATCTTTGTGCTCAGCCCCCCTCGGCTGCGTCCGATGGCTTGCGCCTGAGCCCCCCTTTTCCGCCTGTGCCATGCTGGTGGGCTCGCACAATCGTGGCATCTATCATCGCGTACTCGTTGTCCGCATCCTGTGCCAGCGCCTCAAACACGCGCCGCCACACGCCGCTACGGCTCCAACGCATGTGCCTCAGATGCACGACGCGGAAATCCCCGAAGCGCTCCGGCAAATCCCGCCAGGGTATACCTGCGCGATAGCGATACAGCACCGCCTCTACGAATAGGCGATTGTCTCGCGCGGTCACGCCAGCATGGCCCGCTCGCCCAGGCAGCAAACCTTCAATCCGCTCCCACTGATCATCTCGCAATGCATATCGTCTCGACATACGGCCGAAGTTTGGAACGCCTGGCCTAAAATCTCAAGCCATCAATTGATGACAGCCCCTAGTAGGAAGCCGGCACATAGATATCGGTGTTGCGGGCTTGGGTGCAGCCTGATGCGTTCAACGGTCGTATCAACGATCGCGATCACCTGGACATCGGCGTACATGGGGTCACAGTCGTCAAAGATTTCGTTTGCGGAAAATTGTTCGGCGATTTCCTTGTCCATAAAATTCAATGCCTCTTTTGTCCTGGCATTGCCGGATGGACAATCTGCCAAATTCAAACGATTCAACGCCTTGTTTGTGACCGGGTCGTTCAGCGCCCATACCGCCAAACCGGAGAGCATCAGCGGGTAGCCCATCAGTTTTCCGGGCGAAAGCGGCCGTACCGTCGCGCCCAGCAAGACGAAGTGATCTATGATCACCGATGGCGTGATCTGGCCGGCGACGGCCAGCTCCAGCAGCAAGGTCAAGCCGTTGCGCGGTGCCAGCTGGCCATTCAAGTTGGTCTGCAAGGCGATGGCGATGCAATCGCCGAAAGCGATGGGTAACAGTATCGCGTTGATCAGGCGCTTTTTACGCAAAGTGAATGGGTGCGAACGATTCGGCAAACAGATCTGGCTGGTAACCGGCGGCCTCGAAGATATGGGTGCATGATTCGTCGATCGCGCAGCGCAGCTTGGCCTGATCCACACCCAGCACGATGCCACCGCGTTTGCGCACGCGCCCGCCGATGATGACGGTATCGATATTGGCGCGCTCAGCCGCGTGCACCACGGTGGCGATAGCGTTGTTGACAGGGTACAGATTAAGGTCGCTGGTGCGGATGAGAACCAGATCGGCCTGCTTGCCCGGCGTCAAGCTTCCAATGCGATTCTCCAGTCCCGCGCACGCGGCGCCATCGATCGTGGCAGCCTCCAGCAACCGGAACGCATTGGTTGGAGCCGGCGCATGGTGATGACCATGGATGCGCCGGCTATGTCCCACGACCCGTTGCAGGTAAAACGCCACGCGCATCTCCATGAACATGTCGCCGCTGTACGAGGTCTCGTTGTCGACGCTGAGACCCGGGCGAATGCCGTGATGAAGCGCTGCCTGCCAGGCGTGCATGCCATCCTCGATACCGTAGTGGGCATCCGAACGCGGGCATACATTGACACGCACACCCGCCTCGCGCAAGATTTTCCAGCCGGAGTCCGGCAGGCAGGTACAGTGGTTGAAGATGTTGTCGCTGCCGAGCAAACCCTGCTGGTGCAGCGCCGCGAGCTCGGCCGCCATGTCACCACCAAAAAACTCGGTCACAATGGGAATGCCCAGTTCTCGTGCGACGGCCCACTGGTCCGGTTCAAGCTGCGCCATCATGGCCAGTGTCACCAGGCCGTCCGGATGAGCGGTGAAATACTTGGCCTGCAGGCGGGCGAGATTGCCTGCCCAATGCGCCTCGTCCCAGACGCCCGATACGGGCGCCCCGGCCGCGTGGACCGCACGGATACCTGTATCTAGCAGAGCTTCCACCGCCGCGTCGGAGTGCGCCCCTGTGCGGCTGTTGTGGGAGTTGTCGATCACGGTCGTGATGCCGGCATCGATGCAGCCCAATGCCGTGAGCAGGTTGCCAACGTAGATATCGCGCGGCCGGTAATATTTGGCAAACGAGAAATGCGTGGCATTGCAATAGTCCTGCAGCGTCGCCGCATTGGGATTGATGCGGCGAAGCTGGCCTTCCCAGCAATGGCGATGGGTATCGACCATGCCAGGAATGGCGATCATATCCGCCGCATCGATAACTTGGGCACCGTCGGCCTGCAGGTGTACGCCGATGGCGGCAATGGTGCCGTCTACAATCAGGATGTTGCCCATGGGCATATTGCCGACATCGCCATCCATGCTGATGATGGTGGCGCCTCGAATCAGAATCTTGCGAGGGGCCGGTGCCAGCGGCACCAGCAGTTGACGGTCCTGATCGGACATTGTTGAGTCCTGCTCTAGATAATTGAGTGCAAACAGTCTAGCGAAGGCGACCACGTGGAAAAAGTAGCCCCCGGGGTTTTCATCATGCAGAAAAGTCGAATAATTTTGAGGTGCAGAGCCGTTTCCTTCACCCATTCACGGACAAGAGATGGATCGCGTACAAGCAATGCAGGTATTCCTTCGCGTGG
Organism: Bordetella sp. FB-8; assembly: GCF_000382185.1. Lineage (NCBI taxonomy): Bacteria > Pseudomonadati > Pseudomonadota > Betaproteobacteria > Burkholderiales > Alcaligenaceae > Bordetella > Bordetella sp. FB-8. The sequence goes on from NZ_KB907784.1 coordinate 3,955,212, forward strand.
TCGAGAGCAGGAGTTTTGTGCGCGCGGCGCAGACTCTGGGCTTACCCGCATCGTCGGTGACCGGCATAATCAAGCGGCTTGAAAAACATTTGCAGACGCGCCTGCTGAACCGTTCCACCAGAAACCTGAGCCTGACGCCGGAAGGCGAGCGGTACTACCACCGCTGCCGCGAAATCCTCGAACTGATCGACGACACCGAATCCGGGCTGCTAGGCTCCGTCGAACGCCCGCAAGGACGCCTGCGCGTGGATATGCCTGGCGGCATCGCCCATGCCGTTATCCTGCCGCAATTGCGCCAATTCCAGCAGCGATACCCGGACATTTACCTGATGATCGGAGTAAATGATCGCCAGGTGGACCTGATCCAGGAGGGGGTCGATTGCGTCATCCGCACCGGCAGCCTTGATGACTCGACGCTCGTCGCGCGCAGCCTGGGCGAGCTGCGATGGATCACCTGCGCGGCACCGTCCTACTTGGCTGAACATGGTGTTCCCGAGGTCTTGGAGGATTTGCAGCGTCACCGGGCGGTCCACTACTTTTCCAGCACGAAGCGGCGAGGAGTCGATCTGCATTTCGTCGAGGAGGGCATCGGCATCGCCGTTTCAGTCCCGGGAACAGTGGCTGTCAACGAGACTGAGCTTTACATCAAGCTATGCCTCGATGGCTGCGGCTTGATGCAGCTAGCCGAGATCCTGGTGACCGACCTGTTGCAGACCGGAGAATTGGTCGAGGTGCTGGCCCACAGGCGGCCGGCGCCGGTACCGGTATCACTACTCTATCCCCATCAGCGCTTTCTCTCTCCAGCGATGCGCGCGTTCACCGACTGGACGACAGAGCTGTTCGGCAATGCCAAGCTGGAGTGATCGATGTTGGCACATCAAATTAAATTAAATAACTGGGCATGGCACTTTGGTGTGAATCCGCCCATGGCCATATTGAGGCGTTCGTGATTGTAGGACCACATCCAACGCGTGGCATGCTCCTGCACCTTCTCCAGGTCTTGCCACTCGTACTGCGATAGCCATTCGTATCTGGCCGTCCGGTTAAAGAGACGAAGCAGATGAACGACAGGTACAGCACCTTGGGATTGCTCATCACCTTGAGCGGGTCCAGATGCGGTGCGCGCGGGTGCGCTTTTTTAGCGTTTTCCAGCTCGTTCAGCAGCCAGTCCCGCTCCTCGGGCTTGAGCGACTTGGCATCTACCGAGCGGTTCGTAAGCTATGCATAGCACAGAAATCCGCCTATCAGCGCAGGCGCGCCTTCCAGAAGCGGCATCCCGCGCCACCCACCCCAGTTCATCCAGTGCACGTTATCCATAACCCACGTGCTAAATGGTGCTCCCAGGATGTACGACACAGGAATGGCCGTTGTAAAAAGCGAAACCGTCGTTGCCAACTCTTTGGCACGGAACCACTGTGCTGCACAAACAAAAAACCCTAGAGCTCTGCTTCTCTAGGGTTTTTGCATTGCCTTGCACACCGATGCACAGGAAAGTGGTGGGTGCTACAGGGTTCGAACCTGTGACCTACGCCTTGTAAGAACGCGGTTTGTAAATAGGTGAAAATACAAAGCGCAGTCTTTTCAACGACTTGCAGCGATAGCATACCCTCAATTCACTGCGCTTTGCTACCTATTTCAGGCCATTTGCAAGGTTTCACGTCAAGAATCCGGCAAGACGATTTTCAGTCACAATACAGGCTCCAAGCGTTGGGACGTTTCATCCTTACCTTGGATTTTTACCTTTGGGTGGCAGTTTTGGGAAGTGCGCGCGAGTTTCCGTGACGCACAGCGGTTGCCTGTAACCGTTCGCCAGTCCCATTTCTTGCCACCCACCCTGCTGTCTTCCCTCACCGTCTGGCGACGGTTCATTACAGGAATCCCCCATGCAAACCGCAAACTTCGCGGTGGCAGCTTTGGCTCGCCACCCGCGCCCGCTTTCGCCTACGCAATCCGCTCATGACACCGCATCGCCGCCCCGGGAAGAGCCCCAATTTCCTGATGCGGAGCGCGCGGCAAGGCATGCAGTGCAGATCTGGTTCTCGGGCAAGATCGAAGAAAGCTTGATGGATTTTCGCAACGAACGATGCCGTGAGCATTGCGAGCGCCACGACGACGGGGCGCTGCGGCATCACATGCGCATGACGGCATTCGAGCGCGCCTATGCCGAGGAAGTCGGTCGAATTATCGTGGAGCGCCGCTATGTCAGGCCCATTACTTGAAAAATTCGTGGGAGTGCGGATGTCTCACGACGAGCACCAGTCCTACATAAAGGCAGCGGCCGATCTCGGGCTCAGCCTCTCTGAGTACTTGCGGCTGCGCCTGGTCAATGCCGGCGAGGACCTTGTGGCCGATCAGATCGCGCAGTTGCGCCTGGCCCTAGTCGACACCTCGGACGACGATGTGGCGCGAGGCGCGCTTCGGCCGCTTGTGCTCGAACTGCTGCTCTTGCTGCGGCATCTGATGAAGCCTGGCGAGCTGCGCGCTGTTCATGCCGAACTGCAGCGATTGGGTATCACGCCCTGGACGCCTACCCAGCACAAACCTGGTTCCCCTGAACCCTGACCCAGGCCAGCCGAATCCCTCGAGCTCGCCCTGCGGAGAACTACATGAATGGAACGCGGATGGCTGCCTCGAGAGCGGTGGCCTTCATATTTGTGAGTGTGCTGGCCGGGTGCGGCTTTACGCCTAAAGATCCACCCATGCCCGATGCTGCGAATGCGGTACCGGTCAACAGGGTCGAGCCGGATACTCGTCCCTGGACCGAAATTTACCCAGCCGTCGCATCGAGAGCGCCCAAACCCACAGTCGAGAAAATCACCCTCGCCCAAAACGATCATCTAGCCATCGGAGCGAGCAGAGCAGAAATGCAGTCGGTGCCGGTTAAGCCAGCGGACCGGGTGGCCCATTCAGATCCCGCGACTTCTACGAACAAGTCAGTTCCCGTCGCACTCCCGGTTCCGATACCTTTACCTCCAGCTGCCTCATCGAGAACGACATCGGTAGCAGTGACTACCTCGACGATTCCGAAGCAGGAAAACCTCGAGCAAGGGCATGCCGAAAGTGTTTCCTTACCAAGGTTGGATACTGTGCTCATGAAATCGAAGGGGTCGCAAACGCGACCCTTTGGTTTGCCTAACACGAAGGTAGACCCGATCCTGATGGCTGCGATTGCGCCCGTCTCGATACTGCCTGCAAGAGCAATGGTGGCGCACTCTCGAACTGATGCTCGCCCCTTGCCTGCAGCCTCGGTTGGGGCTGTCCCTAATGCGCAAGTCCAAGATGTTCTAAGTGGCATGATCGTCACGCGGGATCTGACACCGAGCGAGTCACTTCCAGAGCTTGAAGCGCATTTGCCACCGGCCAGACTACCCGAGCCGCCTGCGCCGCAGAACCTCACCTGGGTTGCAAGTTCCGGCACGCTGCTTTCCGATGTTGTACGCAACTGGGGTTATCAAGAAACCCCGCACTGGTGGGTCGTCTGGAATACGAAGGCCGATTTCACGATCGGATCGCCCTACTCGATCAAAGCCCCTGATTTTCTGTCGGCCTCGGCGCAGCTTTTTGCTGCCGCGCGACAAGAAAACCACTACTTCACTGTCGTGAAACACCCGAACCACGTTCTGGTTGTCTCCACGCCGACGGAATAAACATGTCCCATCAATCTCAGAACGCAGCCAATCGCTGGTTGCGCTGGACGTCCCTGCTCATCACCTTGACCCTTGCGGGCTGCGGATCTTATGCAAGGATTAACCAGGCTTCGGTCGACGCTCAGCATGATTACGACAAGGCAGTCCAACAGGTCCATGCGGCTAGTCACAACCCCATCATCGAACAATCGAATACGCCCTATCTGTCATTGCAGCCTGTGGCAGCCCCCAAGGAATTGAAAGTTAGAATTCCCAGGAGCCAGGATTGTTCCATCAAGTTCATCGCCGATGCACCGATGAGCTTGTCCGATTTCTCGCAAATCGTCTCGCAAGAGTGCGGAGTCCAGATTCGCGTCACGCAGGATGCCTGGGCGGCATTGGCCAACGGATCCATTCAGGACGTCAGTTCGGAGGCTGGGTCGGACAGCGCAACTGGGGCCGCGCCTATCGTGCCGGGTATCGGTGGCCCCTCGGGAGCCCAGCCCGGGGTTAATCGATACGGCGGGCGTGGTGTCGCACGCGATTTCGCGTACACCACCGCGGGTAACGCGAAAATCCAGCCGATTCGCTGGCTGGGCAAACCGCTGTCGGGACTACTGGATGTCATTACCTCTCAGTTGGGCCTTTATTGGGCCTACCAAGACGGATATGTCACGATCTCGTACCTTCAGACACGCAGCTTTCACTTGGCGCTCTCGTCCGAGCTGGATTTTCAATCCAGCGTAAGCAGCGGCGCCAGTCTCTCGGGATCGGGTAGCTCGAACTCGACGAGCGGGTCCGCCAGCAGCAAAACGACCGGCGACTCCGATCAGAAGACGGTAATGGCATTCAAGTCGCATTTCGGCCTGGAGGTGCGGCAAGGCATCCAAGCCATGCTGACCCCGGGGGTAGGCAAATTCGCGATGTCGCCCTCGATAGGCACGGTGACCGTTACTGATACGCCGGAAGTTCTCGACCGAATCGGCCAATACATCTCGAGCGTGAATGACAGGATGTCCCGTCAGGTCATGCTCTACGTCACGGTGGCGCAAATCACCCTTTCCGATTCCGATAGCCTTGGGATCAACTGGAGCGCGGTCTGGAATTCGCTCACGGGTAACTACGGCATCACGTTGGCCAGCGGCTTCTCGCCACTCTCTGGGGCATCTTCGGCCGGCTTTGGCATTCTCAGTAGCGCCAAGGGGACGGCGGGTCAGTTCGCGGGGACGCAAGCGATATTGAGCGCTCTAGCCAAGCAAGGCTCGGTCTCGATCCTGCGCCAGCGTGGCGTGACCACCCAGAACCTTCAGCCCACGCCGATCCACCTGACCAACGAGCAGCAATATGTGTGCGGTGTGAGCCAAACCAGCACCGCTCAGGTCGGCTCGACAAACTCCATACAGATGTGCAGCGTGGTGACCGGATTTGCCATGGATATCGTGCCCGACATCTACCGCCGGGAAGTGACCTTGCTGTTCTCGCTGAACATGAGCCCGCCGGCAACGATTACCCAGGTGCCGACGGGAAACAACAGTTCCGCGCAACCGGTCTTCGCAGCCTCGGTCGATCGGCAGGTATTCCTGCAGCGCGTAGGCATGCAATCCGGTCAGACCCTGGTGATTTCGGACTTCCAGCAGGCCAGCGAGACGACGGCCAGGCAAGGCGTGGGCAGTGTATCGGCCTGGATCCCGACGGGCGGCGGAACGCGAGACAAATCCCGCAACGTGGTTGTCATCATCATTTCTCCTCAGATCATGAAATCCCTGGATACCGGAGACAACTCGCAAGCCGCTAACGAAGCGATTTTCGATCGATACCGTCTGAAATTGGCGGCGTAATGGCGATCAGAGCGGAGTGATCGGCAAGACCTGGAGGCGCGTATGTGGGTGTTCCTATTCACCCTCTATTTATCCTTTATCCACGTCGACATGGCCAGCAACGCCAGTCAAGAAGCCACTCAGGTTCTTGTCGCTTCGAATGCACGCGACTTGGGGACCTCTATGTTGGCCGTTCACAATGCCCTGAGCGCGTACATCACCGCAAACCCCACCGCGACAGGCGGTGTCGCGCTTTCCGCGCTGGGATTGCCCAGCTGGATGCTCTTAGACACGCGCATCCAGGCCGTGATCTACGCCGGGCAAGGATTCGTCTATTTCCCTCCCAGCGCATTCTCGTTGTCGGGCCGTCCTAGCATCGCCGATATGTTCACAGACAACGCCACAAGCGGCCTAGTCGGCATAGCACACAGCAATCAACTGGTCAGCGCGGGGCTGGGCGTCACAAATCCTCTTCCCCCCGTGATACCGGATAACAGCATTGTTGTTGCTGACTAAAGCTGCAGCCGACTAAATCAGCCCGCATAGGAACCTTCATGCGATTGATTCCGCGCCAAGCGCGCTCCAACGCCAGGACGGTATATAAAACCGTCAATGGCGTGACCCCTTTCAAGATAGGGCGCCGACTATTTGTCAGCGGCCTGGACTGGCAAGTGCTTCCAAATGGTGGAAACTATCAGGCCGAGGCACGCAGAATTGCCAAGCGCGAACGCGAGGAGACAGGCAAACCTGTCGAAGCGGTCTTCGTTCGCCGGCAACCGGATGTCGTGCAAGCCGGCTTTGTCGTACGCGGTGCACGTGCCAGGCGCGGGATGGTTCCGCTGGCAGCTGTCGCCGCCGATGTCCTTGGCCCCTCCTTTGTCGCCGCCTTCGAGGTCTCGCCGCAGATGTACGCGGTCACTGGAGCCATGCATGATGTGATCTTGCCGGGATCCGATAAATGCCTGGACAAGGTGCAAGCTCGCGCCCACTTCCAAAAGCTGTGGGAGTCCATGGAATCAGCGTTAGGGGTGGATGCCTTCGAGGTCTATGCTCCGGAAGGTTTTTTTTCAGACGCTGAACCCTATTCTCTTGAAGAACTGGCCCGAGGCGTCAAGCGTAGTCATCGGCTGCGTAAACGCCTATCCCTGGCACCTCGAGATGTCTCGCGTTACTTCATTTGGGCGGTTGTCCTGGGGACGATCTTCGGTGGCGCCGGGATCCTGATCTCGAATCACCTGGCAAAGTTGCGCCTGGCCGAACTCGAGAGCGAAGCGGCAGCCAATCGCTTGAAGAATGCTGGTGCAACAGCAGAAGAACTGGCTAGGACTCATCCCTGGGCACAAGAGTCCTTGCCGGGCGTCTTTGCGGATCGATGCACGAAAAGTCTGGGCGTACTTCCAGTGACGCTCGGCGGCTGGCCACTTTCTGAAGCTCACTGCTCAGCCAGCCAAGTCACCGCAACGTATGCCCGAACGCAAGGGCGGACTGTGAACGACATTATCCGAGCTGCCCAGGCATGGGATCGTGCATTGCGCATCTCAGTCGATAAATCGGGGGATCTGGTTACCATCGCCTGGGGTATGGCCATGCCAGCAGCTGGCGATGAAATTCTGCCTCTCATGCGTGGGCAGGAAGATAACTTCATGAGCCATTGGCAGCATCGGCTTATCAGTTTCACTCTTACGCCCGTCGCGTCGAGCTTTCCCTCTGGGTATATCGCACCCAAGACGTCTTCAGATGCGCGCCTCATGCATCCGAGCTGGAAGACGTTGAAGTGGGACATCAAGGAAATTGCGCGCAATCCCATAAACCTCATGGACGCGATGTCCATTCCTGGAGTTCGCGTCGAATCCGAATCGCTCTCATTCAGCGATACGGGCATGGTCAATTGGAGTATGTCGGGGAAACTTTATGGTCAGTGAACAATTTCAACGCAGGCTATGTCATCTGAGCCTGCGAGTGGGAATCCGCAGCGGGATCATTCGCAGGATTTTGGTCTATATCGTCATTCCGATGGCTGTGTGGATGCTCTTGTCCTGGTATCCGAAAGCTCAATCGGCGCCGTCGCCGGTCGTAGGCAAATTGGCGGTGCCGACGGCTAAGCCAGTCGTCGAGAAATCAAACGCCAGCCATCCCGCGCAAGAGGCGTCCAGACAAGATGAAACGCCCAAACCAGCAGTGACGGTAAGCGACTTGGATGCAGTCATGCAGCAGGAGATTCTCTACAAGGCCATGACGCAGCGGGCTCAACAGCGCGCCGCCTTGGCCAAGTATTCCGATGGGGATAACGCCAGTCTGATCACGCCGTCCCTACCCCGGGTGCTCTGGCGCAGAGCATCGACTGCTGGCTGGGTCGGAAAATTTTCCTTCGACGGTGGTACGACCGTCGTGGCCGGTCGCGGCGATATGCTGCCAGGTGGTTTCACGGTGTCCGAGATCAATGACAGAACCGTGCAAGTCACGCGCGACGGAAAGTCCTTCAACCTGCTTAGCGTCGATGTTCCGACATCGTCGCAGGCCGAAGATACACGTGCGGCGCAGCCAGGGGCGTCTCTGCCTATGAATCCCATGATGGGCATGACCCGCCAGACACCCACTCAACGACCGCTCAATACGAACCGTCGGTAAAGATCAAGCCGCTGTTACTCGGACGAAGGAATTTCCTCATGAATATGAAGATTGATCCCATACTGCTGGATCCAGCCGAGAGAACGATCGAGGTCCTATTGGAGGATCTACCCGAGATCAAGATTTCGAAACCTGAGGTCGAAAAGCAAGAAGTTTCTGTCCTACCTGGCGACAACGCCGAATCCTTGCCGGAACTGTTGGCCGACGACATGCCTGACCTTCCCAAGGGAAGTAAATCGGAGGAAGGCCGGCGCGGAGATAACATACCGGTGCTGATTCTTTCTGCGTTGGAAGGAACTGCGTACTACGCCCAACCGATCGTGCAGCACAAGGTCGCCTTGGCAGATAACGGTGTCCTGTATCTGACCGAAAACGCAGAGCAGGATGTCCTGGTGATGGACTACATCGCCAGGCTTGATCGGCGCAGAGAGCTTACCGACGGCAAAGAATCGCCCTACCAGATCAAGAAGACCGTTCCCTATACGGAAATTCAACGTCTCAATGCGCACGGATCCGGCAACGAAGAACTGAGCGTTGCTGAAATCGCTCGCCAGACGGCTGAAGAGGCGGAAGTGATCGCGATCATTCGCGAGGGCGCCAAGCTGGAAGCGAGCGATATCTTTTTTGAAATACCGACCAGAGGGTTCGCTCAGATCAAGTACCGCATTGCGGGAGATATCGAGCCGCGCTTTCGGATGAAACCTGAGCGCATGCGTCGTCTGATTCGTACTGTCTACGAGGCGATGTGCGAATCCAAAAGCGATCCGAACTACGATCCGCTACGTGATCAGACCGCGCGCATTGCGCGAACCTTTGTCGATGGGCTAGAGCTACATCAGTGCCGGGTTTCGACCGGACCAACAGATGAGGAAAAGCCCTTTCTGGCACTTCGTTTGCACTATGACATGGGCGAGCCCAAGACAATGGTCGATCTGGGCTTTACCCAAGATCATCAAGACATGCTCTATGACGTGGCGGGTTTTTCCTCCGGGATCAACCTCTTCACGGGTCCGACCGGGTGCGGCAAGACTACGACATTGGCCAACATCGTCGGGCATTGGCAGAAGTCCCATGACTACCGCTACATGATCCAGTGCCTGGAAGATCCGCCAGAAATTCCCATTCTAGGCGCGATCCAGAAGGCGATCTCCCGCAAGGGAGGTAGCCGTGAAGAGGAGGCACGTGCGTGGGTGGAGGGTTTCGAGACCTTGATGCGCTGGAATCCAAACTGGATCATTGCGGGCGAGTTGCGCTTGAGGGAAACCATGGATGTGGCGCTTAAATCGGCGCTGACCAATCATCTGACCTGGGGAAGCCTGCATGCGAGCTCAGCGACCTTGGCGCCCGTACGGCTCTGGGAATCCGGGATCGATATGAGCTACCTCTGCGATCCGGAGATATTTCGTATCTTCGTCAATCAAAGCCTGGCGCCGCAGCTCTGCCCGCATTGCTCCATTTCCTATTCGGATGGAGCGGATTCCTTACCGGCTTCCCTGCGTCGGCGCATCGAATCACTTTGCTTGCCTGACTCGGTGCGGCTGCGTGATCGTCATGGTTGCCAGCATTGCCACCGTGGCGCGCTGCGCAGGCGCACGATCTGCGCTGAAGTCATGCCCACTGAGGCAGCGGCCATGGATATCTTTCGCAAGAAAGGGGCCGTGGAATTGCGCAAATTCTGGGTGCATGAGCGCGGAGGAAAAACCAAGACTGCCCACCTGATCGAGAAGGTCAACTCCGGCTTGATCGATCCTGCCGACGCAGAGCGCCTGGTGTCCCCGTTGGATACGGACAAGGAACTGAGGATTTGACCAGGCACGGCTAAAGCCGGATCCGCCTACCACGCAGGGTTAGCTGCCGTCCCTGAGAGCCACTTCAGGCTTCAGGACCTCTTCAATTGATAGGAGGCTCCATGCCTTGGCCGAGCTTATTTCGGCGGTCTCGTCGCGCCCGTAGCACCAGTACGCGGCGGTCATCTTTTCGAATGTCTGCCAAGCGGCGAGCCTTCAAACGCCCGATGCGCCTGCATTTTTATCGCACGTTGTTCCTATACGAGCGCTCGGGCATACCGAAGCAGCGTGCGCTGCGCAGGATCCGCGATACCTACAACGCTTCGCTGTCAATCTGGCAGCGCGCTGGAAACTGGATCTATCACCGCCTTGGCGGTCGTCGAAAGCTCCCTTTTCGGCCCGTCCCTGCGATCGTCGCCGACGCGGCTTTGCTCAATGTCGGCCAGCCATTGCATGAATCACTGGCCGATTGGTTGCCCGCAACCGAGCTGGCGATACTCGAAGCCGGTGAAGAGTCGGGCAAGCAGGTTCAGAGCCTGGACATGGCCTGGCGGTTGGTAAGGCGCCAGGCCGGGATGTGGTCTTCCGTGATCGGCGCGATCAGCTACCCGGTATTTCTCATGGCAGCGGTTATGGCGGTGTTGTACATGATCGCCTCGATGTTATTGCCCACGGTGGGGGCCAATGGGCTGCGCGGGATGTCGCTGATTTCAACGTTCGTCATCAGTTCGGCCGAATTCATCTATCAGTATTGGCCGATCGCGATCGTCACGCCCATCATTCTGATGATCCTGGTCTTCGCATCATTGGGGCGCTGGAAAAGTCACGGGCGAATCATGGCCGATCGCTTGCCGCCGTGGTCGTTTTATCGGCGTATTCATGGCGCTTTGTTTCTTTTCTCATACGCCGTCCTACTCAAAGGCAACGTCCCCATACCCCGGGCATTGAGCGTGCTCTCACGTTCGGCCAGTCCCTGGTTAGCCTCGCGGATTCATGCTGGGATGTATGGCGTAAGGCAAGGTTTCAACATTGGTGCCGCGTTTCGATCTTCTGGCCACGAGTTTCCCGATAGAGAAGCGATCCCCGTTCTGGAGAACATCGGCTCACTCACCGGGGAAGAAGCCTTCGACGCGCTAATCCAGTACGCGGAAGACTGGCTGGAAGACACCTCTGGCTACATCGAGCGTCTAGCCAGACGATTTAGTGCATTGAGCAGGACCTGGATCCTGATCTGGGTGGCTCTCTTAGGCACTACCGTTCTCGAAATTATTCAACAGTCCTTCAAATAGGACACAGGAATCCAAACATGATTTTCTCTTTGAAAGATCAGCTTGCCTGTCTTCGTGCCTCCAAAAATCCCCGTCATAACGAACGGGGATTTTTTATCGGACCTGCCTTGGGTGCGGTCGCCGTCGTGCTTCTCACCTTTGTGGTTGTCTGGGGAATCTACCGCTTTATCAATAACCAACTCTCTATCTACATCGAAAGCAACAACCTGCAGGCGATCGTTCAAGGCGCAGATTCACTGTCTCAGGGAGGCTCATATGCCAACGTGAGCAACACTACCCTCCAGACAATTCAGGCATTCGGCAATATGACGGGCGCTGCCGTGGGTGGGACCGTGATGAACAAGTGGGGCGGAGCCGTGACAGTGACCGGCTCGGCCAGCAACGTACTGATCGAATACGACAATGTACCTGCCTATGCCTGTCAGGGATTTCTCAATCGAGCAGCAGACAGCAACAAGTTCGATTCGGCATCGATGCCAACCTGCAATAGCAGCGGCACGTCGAACCTGACTTTTACGCATTACTGAGCCTACGCAGGATGGCGGCGATGTTGAATTTTCTGAAATTGCCGCGTCCTGGAATCTCCCAGGATCTGAAGCGGCTGGCATTGCGGAGTAAGCATCAGCGGGGTTTCTTCATATCGCCGGCTCTGGGAGGCCTGGCAATTTTGATCCTATCGATATCCGGCTTTGCCTTTGCCCTGCACTACATCAGCGTCACGATTCGCGTTAACTCGACAGCATCGCAACTCAAAGCGTACAGCGCTGCCGCTTCCCAATTCGTCATGAACAACGGCGGAACCTATACGACCACACTGCCCTTGAACGGCGCCGCCGCCACAATCACGACGGCCATGCTTCAGAATGACGGCGATCTGGATTCAGGTGTTGCGACCACCAATGCCTACGGCCAGTCCTACACGCTGCAGATGCGCTATGTGACGCAAGGTTCTGGTGCGAATATCCGCAACGTCATTGAGCCCATGCTCTGCACGATAGGCGGCACTCGGATTTCAGATCAGGATTTGCTTCGTATCGCCTCGAAAGTGGACGCAGGCGGGGCCATCTTATCCTCCGACCCGACCGTGGCGCTGGGAACAAATGGTCAGTGGGCACAGCCCTTGTCGAATTTCGGGATTGCTCCTGGCCCGGGCCATCTTTGCGTCGGCCTTTTCTATAGCCAGGCCGGTGCCGTTGCGGACTATTTATACCGAAATGCTGTCACTGGCCATCCCGAGGTCAATCGCATGAACACGGCGATCGACATGAACAACAACGCGATCAATAACGCCTCAACAATTACCGCGCTGGGCAAGATCACCGCTGGCGGCAATGTTGAAGTCGGAAACTATCTTCAAGTCGATGGTGTCGCGGCATTGAACCAGTCCTGCTCCCCCAATGGCCTGCAAGCAAGGGATGCGTCGGGAAATTCACTTGTGTGTACGAATGGGGCCTGGACTCGATACGTCAGCGTTTCGGGTGACACCATGAGCGGGACACTTCAGGTGAATCAAAACAGCTGGTCGCTCATAGCGATGAACGGTAGCGGCGGTGCCAATGCGGCTGCGCAATCACCCACGGGCAGCCTCTACATCAACGATGCGTACGTCAGATCGATGGGGAAATGGTTGAGCCAGGTTCTCTCGGGATTTGGCCCTCATGGGCCGGTTTCCTATGTCTATCCAACCGGAAATGCCTACACAGGAGGATGTCTGAACGAGGTGTTCACCGATGGCTCCCAGGCATCGACTGGGTACTGCTGGTCTCCAAGTCCGAATGGAAATTGACTGAGTGTCCGTTTCGAGCTGGCAGAGAAATTCATCTGGAGAATGATGATGAAGAAAATTTTCGGAATTTTTCCTCCCCGTGTATTAATTTCCTATTTGGGGATTGTTAGCACGCTGCTGATTTACTTGCCGGCCTCGGCGCAAAGCCACGACAGCAGCAACTCGTCCATCTCTGTATACCTGCTTTCCTCTGCTCCGGCCATACCTGACGACGAAAAGCTCCCCTGTGAAGCCCTGCTCTGCCTGTCTTCGTCGAGCGGCAGTTCCATGTCGCAATGTGATCCAGCGATATCGGCCTTTAACAGCATCCACGACAAATACTGGTCCGATACGTTCCAGGATAGATTGAACTGGCTAAAAAAATGCCCGACAGTCAGCAATGATCAGAATATGACCAATCTTGCGGTCGCGATCGTCAATGGCTCGGCTGGATGTGACGCTGCCACGCTCAATCGCACGCTCTTCAGAACGACGGGCCAAGGAGGCGATGCCGGCAACTTCACGACCTATATCGACAACAACATGCCGGCCTACTGTCAGGACTACGCGAGCAATCCTTATATCCAGCAAGGTGGAGCGGATTTGCCGGTCTATGTCGGTACGCCCGACACAGGTGGGTTCTGGACGGATCGGGCAAACCTTCAGGCCGCGCAAGCGCAGTACCAGGCCAAGTTGGCCGCGATGCAAGCGGCCGAGCAAGCGGCAGCGCGCCAGAACGGCGGCAATTAGGAGGTCTCGTGAATTTCATCGCAATGGCTCACCAGTGCGCACCGGACGTCCATGTCACGACGCTGATGGCCGTCGTTCGCCATGAATCCGGTTTTGATCCCCTGGCGATTCATATCAATGGCAAGGGAGCCAGTTCAATCCATCCGAAATCTCGGGACGATGCGGTGCAAGAAGCTCGCAAACTCCTGGCGGCCGGTATGTCCTTCGATGCGGGCTACGGCCAGGTCAATGTGAAGAACTGGAGCTGGCTGGGACTGACGCCCGAGACCGTTTTCGAACCTTGCACCAACCTTGCGGCCGCGCAGCGGGTGCTGGTTCGTTGCTATGAGCTGGCATCTTCGGCATACGGGCGCACCACTCACGCGCTTTATGCCGCCTTCAGTTGCTACAACACGGGCAATCTGACGGCGGGATTTGCAAATGGCTACGTCCAGAGCGTCGTCGCCGATGCGGGACTTAAAGTGCCTGCCTTGACCGGCGTTGCCGCCAATGATGTTGTGATCCCTGACGCGCCCGATCCAGTTACGGCGTCTCCCGATTTCAAGGCCAAGCCGGCCGGATCAGGGCAACCGACCAAGATCACGGTGTCGAATTCGCCGCCACGACCCAACTCACCGCTCGACGGCTTCGCCAGGCCCCGACCCGACGCCTTCGCACAAGCCCGCGAAGATGCCTTCTCTCAGCCCTTGGGCCTTTTTGCCTCGGGTGGGGACGCACAAGTGGGGACGATCACCGTCCACGCCTTCGGCTCGCCCTAGCCTACCCGCGTCCTGCTCCTAAGTCAGGGCAATCACCTTCCCGTTATTTCTCCAGCTGGACGCTGACCCAGCCGGAGGATCCCTTTGCCCGTTCTCGCTGTTGAGAACGGGCATTTATTTTGGAGTTCTCCATGCAGCGCATTTCCAATAAGCGTGTCAATGTGGGCCGCGGCATTGTCGGCCTGTTCCTCCTGGCCATGATGGCGGCCGAACCGGTGCTGGCCCAGGCCACTGGTGGGCTGAGCCAAGCCTCGACCACGTTCACCCAGATCAAGACCTATCTTTGGGTAATCATCCCGATCGTGTGCGTCATCGCCGGCGGCATTCTCGGGGTGCTCTACAGCTTGGACATCATCCGCAAGGACACCTTCTATCAGTGGGCGGGCGGAGTGGTGATCGCCGGCATCGTCGCCGGCGGCCTAGTGGATCTGGTCTTTGGCACGAGCCTCTAACCATGGCGAGCAAGAAATCGGCGCCGGCGGCGCCTTCGGCCGCAGTCGTGCTCGAGGCGGTCAAACCTAACCACGTGCGTCTCTTCAAGGGCGCCACGCGCGTGGCCACGATCAAGGGCGGGGTGCCGGCGCGCGCGTTCGTCATGATGCTGGTCGCAGTCGCGGTGCCAGCCATGTTCAACGTTCGGTTGCTGGTGCTGGTCCTCATCCTGTATCCCATCATGGCCGTCGTCAGCCGCAACGATGATCGGGCCTTCTGGATTCTTGAGCTGTGGTTCAAGACCAAGTTCCGCGCACCCAACGCGAAGTTCTGGGGGGCTGTTTCCTTTAGCCCCACCGCCTACTATCGGCGCCGCGCGTGGCTGCGGCGTAAAGGCTGATCTCATGAAAGCTGCTGCAAAGGCCGTGGAACGGCCTCGGTCTGAACCGAGCGTCTCTGAGCATGTTCCGTATTCGCATCACGTCACGCCCACCATCTTGGCCACAAAGACCGGTGAATATCTCTCGGTCTGGAAGCTGGGCGGGCGCAGCTTCGAGGGCATCTCGCAGGAGGATCTCTCGGGCTGGCGTGATGAGCTGAACAACATGCTGCGGGGGTTCCCGAACGGGTTCGGCCTCTATACCCACCTGGTGCGCCGCCGTGTGCGCGAGTATCCGGAAAGCGATTATCCGGACTGGTTTTCCTCCGAATACGACAAGGCCTATCGGCGCGGCTTCGACAAAATCCCGCCCCTGGTCAACGACCTGTACCTGACCATCGTCGTGCGGCTTTCGATCGACTCGGCCATGAAGGTCTTCTCTCGATTCGAGAAACGCTCGGCCCAGGATGTCGCCCTTTGGCAGGCACGAGCGATCGAGCAACTGGAGGACATCAACCGTAAGGTTGCTAGCGGCCTTCGCCGCTACGACCCCGAACTGTTGTCCATCGTCGAGCGCAGTCGCCCGCGCCCCGGCTCCAATCTGACTCAGGAGCAGATCGATAACGCCATCGAACCGGTCGATTCCGAGCAAGTCTCTGTTGGGCACTATTCGGAGCCGGCCGAGTTTTTCGGGTTCCTCATCAACGGTCAGCATGAAGCAGTGCCGCTCCTACGAAGCCGGTTCTGCGATTACCTCCCGAGCGCACGCCCGTTTTTCTCGATGCACGGCGAGCTGTCTGCGCTGCGCCATCCACGCGGGACGCGCCGTTTTGCCATGGTGGAGATCCGTGAGTATCCGGAATCGACCAAGCCGGGGCACTTGAACAACCTGCTCAAGCTGCCTTTCGAGTTCATTCTGACGCAGTCCTTTGGCGCGATGTCCAAGGCGGACGGCCGCGCAGCGCTGGTGCGCCAGCGCCGTTGGCTGGTTGATTCTGGCGACGATTCCAAGAAGCAGGTCGCCGAACTCGATCTTGCCCTGGATGACCTGGCTGCGGGCAAGTTCATCATGGGCGATCATCACTGCACACTCGCGGTGTTTGGCGATACGAACGAAGTCGTGATGCGCAATGCGGCCGATGCCATCACCGAGCTTGCCGAGTGCGAGATCGTCGGCCGTACGATCGACCGCGCCTCGGTGGCGGCATTTCGCGCGCAGTTGCCCTGCAACTGGATCTGGCGGCCTCGACCGGCGGCGATCACCTCGCTCAATTTCTTGAGCTTCTCGGCACTTCAGAATTACCTGTTCGGCAAACCTGATGGCAACCCTTGGGGGCCAGCGGTGACGCTTCTGAAGACCGCCAGCGCCACGCCCTATTACCTGAACTTTCATGCTTCCTTGGAAGACCAGGACGAGACCGGCAAGCGCATGCTCGGGAACACCTTTTTCATCGGCAAGTCCGGCACCGGCAAGACGGCGGCGCTTGGGCACGTGCTGACCCAGGCCCGCAAGTTCCGGATGACTGCAGCAGTGTTCGACAAGGACCAGGGTATGCGCTCGACGGTCAGAGCCTTGGGTGGGGTGTACTTCGCGCTGCAGATGGCAGCTCCCACGGGATGGAATCCACTACAGATGGAGCCCTCGCCGCGCAACCTTACGTTTATGAAGCGGCTGATCGTTCAACTCGCTTCTCGCGGCGAGAAGGAAGCCTCGCTCAAGGATCAGCGCGACATCTCGACGGCTGTCGATCGCCTCACGCAAATGATCGATCGCCAGGATCGAGGGATCTCCACCTTAATCCAGTTCTTGCCGGCCGCGCCGTCGTTGGAGGCTGACGAACTGAGTCTGCACGATCGGCTGCAGCGCTGGTCCCGGGGCCATGAACTTGGCTGGGTATTCGATAACCCGAGCGACCAAATGGATCTCGCCCAGTACGGCGTCGATTTGTTTGGCTTCGATCTAACCGAGTTTCTGGAAGATGGCCCGATCCGCGATGCGGGGCTGATGTATTTGATATACCGCACCGAAGGCCTGATCGACGGGCGTCGCTTCATGTATATGTTCGACGAGGTGCAACACCCGCTGAAGGTGCCGTACTTCCAGGACATGATGCGCAACAAGGCACGTGTCATCCGCAAACAGAACGGCATCTTCGTTTTCGCGACACAAGAACCGGCCGCGATCCTTGAAAACCCGGTCGGCCGAACCCTCATCCAGCAGACCGCAACCGCGCTCTATCTGCCGAACCCGGATGGAACGGAAGCAGAATACATCGATGGCTTCAAGCTGACGCCGGCCATTTTCAAGATGATCAAGGAACTGGGCGAGTTCTCGCGCCAGTTCGTGGTCAAGCAGGGACAGTCGACAGTGACCGCGGGCCTGGATCTGTCGCATTGCCCCGAAGCTCTTCTTGTGTTCTCTGGTTCGGAAGATACGGCGCTCATCGCCGAGCAGTGCATCGCGCACCGCGGCGACAAGCCGCAAGACTGGTTGCCGCTGTACTACGAGCGGGTTCGCGCGCTCGGCAAAAAGTAACCCCCTCACTCAGAGAGAGACCTCATGAATATGCCTCAAAACATGCGGCATGGCCGCCGTTCGCCCGCTCCCATCGCCCACCAGTCGGCCGCGATCTACCGGCACCGCCAAGGAGTGGCGCCGGCGCAAGCCAAGCAGCCCGGCGGCAGTCAGGCCACTCTCGTTCTGGTATCGCCGAGGGGTGCGGGCAAGCCCAGTCGCATCATGTTCCCTCTGGCCGGCTTGCTGCTCTCCTGCGCCATGATCTGCCCGCCGCCTG
This sequence comes from Bordetella sp. FB-8, assembly GCF_000382185.1. Classification (NCBI taxonomy): domain Bacteria; kingdom Pseudomonadati; phylum Pseudomonadota; class Betaproteobacteria; order Burkholderiales; family Alcaligenaceae; genus Bordetella; species Bordetella sp. FB-8. Next base: position 3,973,238 of record NZ_KB907784.1, read on the forward strand.
CTGCTGCGCAGATCCCAGTGACGGACGGTGCGAGCATCGCGCAGAACCTGCTCAATCACATCCAATCGATGGCCCAGTGGGCCCAGCAGCTCACAGCCTTGCAGAGCCAACTGGCGACAGCGCAGCAGGCCTATTCGGCCGTCACTGGCGTACGCAACTTGGGAATGCTCTTTAACAACCCGAATATCCGCGCATCGCTTCCGGCCGATTATTCCCAGGTTCTTCAAGGCGGCAGTTCGCTCTATGGCGCCGGCCAAAGCGTTCTGCAAAGCAACCAACTGCAGCCGGGCAACTACCAGGCCAATCTGGCGGCCGTCAATACGCGCACCTCGCAATTGGGCGCCGACACCAGCGCCCTCATGACCCAGGCGCAGCAGGGGCTGACCGCGCGCATGCAGGAGCTCGATAGTCTGCAGCAAGAGATCAATACGACGCAAGACCCCAAGGCAATCGCCGAGCTTCAAGCCCGCCTGCAGGTCGAACAGGCCAATATTGCCGTCGATCAGATGCGGGCCAACAACCTGGCGCAGCAGATCAACTCCGAGAAGGCCTTGGCCGACGACCAGGTCGCGCAGCTCACGCAGCGCTCATTCAGCATGGATGCGATCACAAACCCTACTTCGGGCCAATAAGCCCTCTGGAACCGGTATGACCCATCCGCGCATCGATCCGAACGAGGCTTCGTTTCGGGAGACCGTCTATGCCATCAACGATGCCCTTGACTACATCAGCATGCTAGCCGGGCAGCTTCGGGGGGCATCCCAGACGGACGTGAGCTATATCAACGAACGGATACAGGCTATTCACAAGCTCTCGGGACTGTGCGACAGCCTGCTGGGCATCCTGCGTTGCTACGGTCGGGGATCCGCCGTCACGCTCGCCCTGCAGTATCCCCGGGTCAGACAGGAACTCAATCGCATCCGGGATTCGTTCCGAAGCAGCGGTCGGTCATGCTCCATTTAGTGCACGGAAAAATCCAGAGGGACAACTATCTGGATTTTTCCGCATGAAAGGCCTTGAGTTCGTGGGTCAAGAGCCATAAAATGACCATATAGTCATTTATAGGTGACACCATGAAAAGCATGACAGTTGTCGAGGCAAAATCGCATTTTTCGGCATTGCTCGCCGAGGTCGAGGCCGGGCAGGAAATCGCGGTGACGCGCCACGGGAAAATCGTTGCGCGTGTCGTTCCGGATCACCCTCAAGTTGCGGCCGATGCATTCCGCGATCTTTGGTCGACCGAGGATTCAGGACTGCATGCGCCTGAAGACTTGCAGGCCGAAGATGTGGCATCGATGGATGATTGATCGGTGGCAATACTCTATCTGCTCGATACCAATATTCTGATCGCGGCCCTCAAGAAGCATCCGAGAGTGTGCGAGAGACTGGAGGCGTTGCCATTGAGCAGCATGCGCTTGTCAGCGATTGTGCTCGGTGAACTTGAATTTGGTGCTGAGAAGAGCGCCCACGGTGAACGCAATCGAGCTCGCCTCGCATTGTTGACCCAGCGCTTACCCATGGTTGGCATCGATGCGGAGACAACGAGAAGCTACGCACTGGTCAGGGCATCTTTGGAACGCCAAGGAACACCCATTGGCGCCAACGATACTTGGATCGCGGCACAGGCCTTGACCATCGATGCAACGCTTGTCACAGACAATCAGCGTGAATTTTCTCGTGTACCGAACTTGCTACTTGAAAACTGGCTCGTCTGATCAGATTGGAGGTCAATCAGATACCCGCAAAACATCTAGGCTGATTGAAGTGAATGCACCGAGTAAAACACTGTGAATTCGCACAGCACACGCCATTATTTAGGTAAAATAAAAGCATTGTGGTAGTCGAATAAATTCCACCAGGAGCACGACTATGAACACCGAAAATATCGACCTTTCCAAACCCGACGCTGCTGCGCAAAAGCTCGCGCCTGAACTGGCTGCGGGCTACAAGACCTTCAGCGCCGCCACCTGGGCGCTGCGGCTGTGGAAGTGGGTCGTGCGTCCGGTGGGTCGCATCGCTGTGGGCACGCTTCGTGGAGTCTGGTGGCTGCTTAAGAATGGCCAATGGAAGATGGTGAACACTGCTCCTCGTGGTTATCACAATGGTAGGTGGTACAGGTAGCACTACAGATTCCTTACTTTCATTCTCAAAAGGACGCATATGCGTCCTTTTTTATTGCCCAACGAAGAGGTAAAGAACCATGACAGTTGTCGTACAACCCCTCTCCAGCGTAGGTGCTGTATCCAGTTGGCTGGGCAACATCATTTCGACGGGTCTGACAAGCTCTGTCGCGCCAACCATCGCCAATGTCACCAGCTATGTGCTGCCAATTTTCATTGTGGCGTCGATGATCTGCATTGCCTACTTTGGCTGGACGGTCAGCATAGGCGAACCACATCGGCCCGTGGCCGAGCTTCTTCAGATCATGTTCAAGCTCATCCTGATCGCGGCCCTTCTCAATGGTGGGTATTACGCCCAAACGCTCAGTAGCGTCATGATCGCCATGCCCGACGAAATCATGGGTGCCGTCACAGGTTCACAGACCAGCTCGCTGTCGCAGATCGATAACCTAACCAACCAATCCACTCAAGCAGCTACCGCAACACAGGCGCGCGCGCCTAATTCCCTCACATCGCCCGTTCAAGGATTTCTGTTCGCAGCAGTATCGTTTTTCATGACAATTATGGGAGCGATCTTTGGCGTTGTCGCCGCGATTTTGCTGACCATGATGAAGACAGGCATGGCACTTTTAGTCATGATCGGTCCATTCTTCATCGCAGCAGCATTCTTTCAGGTCACAAGAAAGTATTTTGATAAATGGAAGGATATCGCCGTTTTTTTTTCGCTAGCAGGAGCGCTGTTTATCCTTGCGCTAACACTAGTGCTGCAGATGATTTCCGCCGTTGATACAACGATCATCAACGGCCTAACAGGCCAGGGAGACGTAAATATCTTGGCCATGCTTGCCGCCTATCTCGCTGTAACGGTTGCATCAATCTTCTTGCTGACTTTGCCTTTTAGGATCGCAACGGAGATTACAAGTGGTGTCTCGCTGAGCATCCCCATCCCCTTCCTCGGGAGCGTTCAGCTCTAGATATCAGTCAACGCGTATCGCATTCGGTACGGCCCAATGGCCTAGCGAATCCTCTCCTTCCGCCAATGCAAAAGGCCGCGTTCATCGCGGCCTTTTTTGCATCTTCTGGAATTTATCCACGATCATGAAAAATGTTTATGAACATTGCTGACAAAACCACGCAGGAACAGACTGGAAATTGCACGAGCCATATTCCCGGCACCTGCTCGCCAGCCAGGACGGTGACGATGCAGGAGGTTCAAGCCTGCCTTGAAATAAATGAACAGGTACGCAAAATTTTCATCGAAGATGTCGCCGAGATCGTAATTCCAATTAAATAGCGATATTGACAAGCCGCCTCGCGCGCTTTAGCAACTCATCACGCAAACGCTTGAGCATCACCGCCTGCAATAGGTGCTTTGGCCGATAGGCCTGTCCGCTAGACCCATCCCCCACGCAATTCAGATCCTGACCAGTCTTCCCTGGCCGGGCGGCTTGCGCGCGCCATTTCATTTAACTCCACAGGATTCCAGCATGGCCTCAGAAGATCCCAAGCTTTCACTCGATGACGAGCTCGCCCGCGCGCGTGGCCTCGAGCGCGACGTGATGACAGCCCTCATCTCATCGCGGCGCCTAGCCTGGCGCGTGGTCATCGTGTTCGGCGTTATCGCCATCCTCGCCATAGCCGCGACCATCGGAATGGAGCCCTTCAAGAAGGCGCCGCCGGTGCTCTACGCCGTGCGGGTGAACGATGCGACAGGCGACATTGAGAATTTCTCCAAGCTGGGCGACCCCAAGCAGAGCTACGGCGATCGCCTGGCTCGCTACTTCATCAATCAGTACATGCTCATGTGCGAGGGCTACGACTACAACACCATCCAGCTCATGTACGACCGCTGCGGCCTCTTTAGCGCGCCAGACGTGCAGGATGCGTACCACAAGAAATTCACCGACTTCAAGGAACCGGACGGCACCGAACACGTAGGCCTGGACAAGCAACTGGGCAGCTGGGGCACCGTCAAGGTCAAGGTGCGCCAGATCTCGCTCGGCCCCAAGAACAGTGCCGTGGTGCGTTTCGAGACAACCACGACTGAGCCGAACAAGCCCCAAGAGGTTCGGCACCTGATCGCCACGCTGGCATACCAGTACGTCAATTCCGATTTGACCGAAGCCGTCGTACGCGAGAACCCGCTGGGCTTCCAAGTCAATTCCTACAAAGTCGATGTCGAGGTGATGAAATGAACAAGCAAATGATCGCCGAGCTGGCCGCGCGTCTGGAACAGGCGGGCTCGCTCTCCAATGCCGACCGGGTAGCGCTGCTCAAGGACATCGAGCGCTATGCGGCGCGTGATCTCTACGGCGCCGCGCGCCTGTGCAAGGACCACCTTCCCAAGGACGCCGATCTGCGGCTGCCGCGCATCGTGCAGTCCGCACCCCGGATCGCCAAGCACTTCGAAGAGCGCATGCATCGTCAACGCAGCGCCATCGACATGCCGCTTGAGCAGGACCGGCAGCTGCGCCAGCCCGAGGCCGGCCGCAGCTACACGGGCCCTGTCGTCGGCACCACGCCCAACTGCGTCGTGCAGTTGGACAAGGAAACAGGCGATTTCATCGTGCACCCGCGCAACAGCCTAGTTCGCGAGTTCGAACCGTCTGAGAAAGATGTCGATGTGGCCATCCGCTACCCCAGTGCCGCCATCGGCGGCGTCGGCCTGGTCAGGAGCGTGGAAGCCGCGGTGCAAGGCACGGCGATGGAAATGGGTATGTCCGCCTCGCACGGGCATGAACATTCGACCCGTGCCCATCACCTGACCCATTCCATGGAAATGAGCAAATGATGCAAGGTATCCCCAAGCTTGCTTTTCGAGATGCCGAGGGTCTTCGGCTGGGCATTTCAAAGCATATTGCTATAGCCAGCCTGGTCATGGCCGTGAGCGCTCCGGCCTGGGGGCTGGATGTTCCCAAGCCCTCGCCCAGGGATTCCCGAATCCGCAGCACCGAGTACGACCCGTCGAATGTCATCCAGGTCAATACGACGATGGGCTATACGACGCTCATCGACCTGGCCCCGGACGAAAAATACGTCACGCACGCTTTTGGCGATGCCAAGGCTTACGACTTTCAGACGGTCGGCCAGCACATCCTGATCAAACCGATCGCCGACCAGGCCGACACGAACCTGATAGTCATAACCGACAAGCGGACCTATGACTTTCGGCTCAAGTACAGCAAGGACGGCAAGCAGGATGGCAAGAATTCTGAAATGGACATCGTCCGGCTGAAGTTCCCGGATATTGATCTGAAACGAGCCAAGGACCTCGAGGCAAAGTCGCGGATGCACGAAGACTTCTCCACGTCAAACCTGGCGATCAACTGGAAAAGCTACACCATGAGCGGAGACATGGCGATCGCCCCGTCCTCGGTTTGGGACGATGGCGCGCAGACCTTTTTCCGCTTCGCGCCTGGCCAGGATCTGCCGGTGATTTATTTCGTGGATCCGGACGGTAGCGAAGTCGTCACGAATCGGCACATGATGGATCCGCAGACCATCGTCATGGAGCGCGTGGCCGCGACGTGGCACCTGCGGCTAGGAAATAAAGTGCTCGGCATCTACAACAGCAACGTATTGGCCCGTCCGCTCGTCACCCGCACGATCTCGCCGCAAATCGAGCGCGTCATTCGGCAAAAGCCCGAGGCATCACCCGCAACAGTATCTTCGGCGCCGACGGGTGCCCCAGCAGTTGCCGCGCCTTCTACCACACCTGACTACCCGGCATACCCCAGCCCGGCTGCCGCTTCGCCGGCGGCGCCTTACTTCCAGCAGGCCAAGCCATGAGCTGGCTCAAAGGAAAGCGCAAGGCATCCAGGCCGGTAGATGCCGTCGATGCTATCGAAGCCGCGGGCCAGGATCGCGCGGACGTAGCGCTGGACCACGAACCCGATTTTGAACCGGGTGAGGACAGAAATTCAGATCACGCTCGCCCCACGCTCGATGGAGTGCGCCGGCCGATGGCACCAGGCTCCAAAGTGTTCTTCGCCGTTATCGGATTTGGTTTCCTGGTTCTGATCTACATGCTGTTCTCGCGGTTTCTGCATGGATCGGAGCCAAAGAAGGCGAACAACCCATTCGAGTCCAAGATCGGCCTGGTCATTCCGAGCCTGAAGCTTCCCAAAGCCCAGGAACCTGCAGCGCCAGCGCCGAAACCGCCAGAAGTCCCGCCTATTCCTCTGAGTCCTGCGCTACCGGGTGCAACGGCCCTCGGCTTGACGGGTATACCTGCGCCCACCATCGATCCCATCGAAAAGCGGCGCCTATCCGGTGGTCTTCAAAGCAAGGACAACACCACGGCAAACGCGGGCGGACCGGCGCAACAGCCGTCCACCGCGCCCGTGCATGACAGCGGCCCCATGGCCAACATGCTGCAGCCGCTTCAGCTAAATGCCGCGCGGGCTGGGTTGGTGGGTAACCGGGATTTGATCTTGACCCAGGGTTCGATGATCGATTGCGTTCAGCAGACCAAGTTCGTCTCGGCGCAAAAGGGCATGATCACGTGCTATGCCCCGCACGACATCCTGTCTGACAGCGGCCGCGTGGTGCTGATCGATGCCGGCACGGTCTTTACCGGCTACCAACAGGGTGTGCTGACGCAAGGGGTGCCGCGCATTGCCATCGTCTGGTCCCGAATGGAAACCCCTCAGGGGGTCATCATCAGCCTAGATTCTCCCGGCACGGGTCCGCTGGGCGAAGCTGGCCTTGACGGCGATATTGATACGCACTTTGCCCAACGCTTTGGCGGGGCGATCATGGTGAGCCTGGTCAATGACATCGGTAGTTGGGCCAGCAATCTGGGCCAGAACGGAAATACGTTCAATCTGGGGTCCACAGGCAATGCCGCCTCGTCGGCTGTTCAAACGGTCTTGAACAACTCGATCAACATCCCGCCCACGATGTACCGCAACCAGGGCGGGCGAATCGGCATCTATGTGGCTCGCGATCTGGATTTCAGCACGGTCTACCGCCTCAAACCCGTCGGCAATCCCTAGCCGGTCACTGCCGGCGTACTCAGACCCAGGCCGGCTTGTTCAGGCGCCGGCCTGGGTCATTTCCTTTTCGTCATGGCGTTGTGCCGGCCTCCCCAGCACGATGCACTGCCTCATTCCACATATCCATGACTCCTCCCGCAAAAAGCGCGCTGCACTCGGTCTCGACCGACCCAGATGGGTGGCCCGCAAGCGGGCTACCCGGCGACGAATCGCTTCAGGCCCTGACCTCACGCGTAGCACCCACGCCCGCCGCACCCCATGCCGCTTCGCCTACCCGGCAGGACAAGGTGGATCGCTCGGTGACGCTGCGTCAGATGATGCGGCCGGTCGCAGCCTATATGGCCGATGAATCTGTGCGCGAGATCACCATCCCGCGGCCCGGCGACGTGTTCCTCAAGATCGGCGGGCAGTGGCAGTACTGCGCCGCGCCCGAGTTGACCTTTGACTATCTCCAAGGCCTGTCTGAGGCCATAGCCAGCTACAACAAGATGAACTTCGCACCCATCATGTCGCTCAAGCTGCCCGATGGGGAGCGCGGCCAGGTGATCAGACCGCCAGCGCTGATCGACGGCAGTCTTTCAATCAATATTCGCAAACACAGCACCACAGTCAAGACGCTCGAAGAGCTAGCGCAGGAAGGCGCATTTAGCGGCTGGAACGACAGTTCCAAGGACAAACGCAAGGAGGAAGACGAAAAGCTGTTGGCGTTCAAGGCGGCGGGCGATATGGTCGGCTTTCTGCATTACGCCGTGCAGATCCGCCGCAATATCGTGATCGGCGGCAAAACCGGATCGGGTAAAACCACCTTTGCCCGCAGTCTCATCGAGCGGGTTCCGTTTCATGAACGCCTCATCACGATCGAAGACGTTCACGAGCTGTTCCTGCCGAATCACCCCAACCGAGTTCATCTGATTTTTGATGTCACGCCCGGGGCGCCAGTGTCGGCCAAGGACTGCGTGGCGGCCTGCATGCGGATGTCTCCCGACCGGATTTTCCTCTCCGAGCTACGCGGCCCCGAGGCCTGGGAATATCTGCAGGGACTCAATACGGGTCATCCAGGTTCGGTCACCACGACGCACGCCAATTCGGCAATCGACATCTATGACCGGTTGGCCATGCTGGTCAAGCAAGCGCCAGCCGGCCAGCAGATCGACCTGGACATCATCCGGCGCTATCTACTCTCGACCCTCGATATCGCCCTTTATTACGCCGACTACAAGCTGGTCGAGGTGTATTTCGATCCACATCGCGAGCGCATGCACTAATCCGGCCAGGAGCCTTTCATTCATGACCTTGAGCAAGCTGCCCGGCAAAGGCCGTGGCCACAAATCACTGGATCTGCGCAATGCCGACGTAGGCGAGGCATACATGAAGTTGCAGCAAGCCTACATGGACGGACAGGATAAAGGCATGACTCCTGCCCAACTGTCCCACAAGCTCGAGCACATGAGACCGGCCGGCGCCGACCGGCACCTGCAGCTGGCCTGGGCAATTGCGAAGAAAGAAATCTTCGCGGACTACGAGCTTCCCGCTGCTGTAGCCCCGGCAAAGCCCAAGGCCTAGCACCTTCCTTCTTTTCGCTGCTTACCCCGCGCCTCGCAGTTGCTGAGGCGCAGGGATGCATTTTGCTTTCATAAAGGAGAATGATCGTGGGAAAACGCTTTGGCGGCGCATGCGCCCCGGATTTTCAAGCCACACTCGATTTTTGCAATGAGATGTCGCAGAAAGTCCAATCCGCGCAAGAGTTCGAGGCTGCGTGCAGGAAGGTACAGCTCTTCCTGCCGGGGTTTGATCTGGGCACTATGCCGAATCACCTCAGCCGTTCCAGCCTTTTCGCTCCTGTCGCCAAGGGCGTGCGGACGTTTTACCGCCAAGCGGTAATGGTCACGCGTTCGGACTGTGTGCTGGAATATACCGGCGAACAACTGGACGAAGCCGATGCTGAGATCATCATGGTTCTCATCTACCTTGCGCGCGTATTGCCGCTGGGTAGCCTCATTCCCTTGAATCGCTCCGTGGTGCTTCGCACGCTTTGTCGTGACGACGGACATACGCAATACGAATGGCTTCACCGGCGGCTCAAGGCGATGCGTGAGGCCACATTCTTTCTCGAAGCAAAAAAGCGCGACGGGTCCACACGCTACAAAATCGGCGGAACAGTTTCATTCAATATTTTGAAGGAACTGACCTACGACGACGAGGCCAACAGCTATAGCTTTGCGCTCGATCCGCGCTGGGTACAGCTATTCAGCAATCGAGAATATGCATTGCTGGACTGGGATAAGAAAATGCAGATCAAGCGCGGATTGGACATGGCCAAGACGCTTCAGCGCCTGATTGCAACCTCATCGGACATGATCCAACGCTTTCCATTAGAGCGCCTGAAGGCTCAGATGGTTTATGGCGGCCGCATGCGCGACTACCGAACTGCCCTGACTCGTGCGGCCGCAGAACTGATCCGCCTGGGCATCATCGCCAACGCAAAAATCGAAATCAACACCCGGCAAGAAGAACAGCTGGTGGTGTGGTTGCCTGAGTTGGTTTCCGCATAAATATTGCCACCAGGTTCGACATATGGATGAAAAGATCATCTCACTGGTCACGGCGATGAATCGCTTCGGCTATATAACCAACGCATCCTGCCAAGGGCACGGCTGGCCAATGTCACGCGAGCCTTACGTCACTTTCACGTGTCCGCAGAGCCAGGTCTCGCGGCTTTCTCGTGCTCTGCGCGAAGATGCGCAGTCGCTATACCCTCGACTGTATTGGGAGTGGTGGGTAACAGGCGGGTTTGATGAGCATCACAACCTTTTCTACAGACTTACTACCGCCAATCCGAGACGCGCTTGGTTTCGGTGGTGTAGATCAAAGTTGGATGCCGATATTCTATTACTGCCACAGTTTGTGGAAATCGCCGTGGGCGATATCTAAAGGGGTAATTCCCGTTGCCTTCCAGGCGATAAATAAGACGATTGCCACGAGAGCACCCCCGAGCATCAAAATCAATTTCTGTTTATCGGCGCTACGCTGGAATCCGAATGGATCTGTTGAGTTGCATTTGCCGCACTCTTTTGCTGTGGGGCTCAAAAGCGTATTGCAATCGAAACAGGGACGCAGGTTTTGCTGTTTGCCGGCCATGCTGGACTCCATGAGTGCGGTGTGAGCCATGGGTTATAACATCGTTAACTCATCGATCATCGCCTCTGATCGCATCGTTGCCTTTCTCTTGCTCACCCCTTTGAGAGCTAGAGTAGACAACGGTCTTAGGCCTTAGCACACATTGTTGTCCACAATTTTTGTGGATAATTTGCATATCAATGAAGTCGGCATAGCGTCGCGCCCCTGGCCACGCCCAGCACCATCGGCATAGCGTCGCGCCCCTGGCCA
>NZ_KB907784.1:3984021-4078617 GCF_000382185.1 Bordetella sp. FB-8
GCACCATCGGCATAGCGTCGCGCCCCTGGCCACGCCCAGCACCATCGGCATAGCGTCGCTCCTTGCCTGCGAAACAGGGGGTTCTCTGGAATTTCTGTGGAAAACCGCGAATTTCATCGGCATAGCGTCGCGGGGGTATCGGCATAGCGTCGCGCTTTTCCGGCATAGCGTCGCGCTTTTCCGGCATAGCGTCGCAGCCCCCCCTCGCAAGGGATTGATTTGCAAAAGGAATTTCGACGATTTTTTACCCCTACCTTTCTTCTACCTTATTTCTACTAGCCCAGCCTGTGGGCAAGTCCTTCGCCAAATCGTCGCGCTTCGGTCCTGGAACATGCTGGCCTGCGAAAAATTGCGACGCCGTTCCGCCTACCCTGCGGTCGCTGCGCTCCCTCCGCCCCGAGCCTGCGGCTCGGCCTGATTAGGATGAGTCCCCCCGCTGGGGGGACCCGTAAAGGGGCCGTGCAAGCACGGCCTCTCCCCCCAACCCCAACTCACTTCGCACCACTGCCCCTCCCAGTCGGAGCACATGGGTTGAGTCCCCCTTCCCGGCGCAAACACCGCACCGGGTGGGGGAAAGACACACCCCCGGCGGCGAGGGCGTGCCGCCCTCCCGTCCCGCCCGGCAACCCCAGCCGGGCGTCCGCCTCGCCCTCCCTGGGACACCCCTACGGGGTTTCCCCGCCGCCAAACCCAGGCGGCGGCTCCCCTTCCCCCTTAAACCCAGTCACCAGATCCGGGGCCGATGATCGGCATAGCGTCGCGCCCTACTTCTGCCCTGGTGGTTCAAGCCTTTTCAGGAGCTTTGCCCATGAAAGTTGCAGTGTTGAATTACTCCGGCTCGGTCGGCAAGACCGTGATCGCCAGCCACCTGCTCGAGCCGCGCATCGCTGGCGCCGAGGTGATCGCCGTCGAATCCACCAACGAATCCGCGGCCGATCTGGGCCTTGACGCCGAGCAGCTGCGCGGCGACCAGTTTGGTCGGCTCTTTCGCAAGCTGCTGACGGCGAGCGCACTCATCGTCGACGTCGGCGCCTCGAACATCGAGGACTTCCTGGCCGAGTTGGCCAAGTACGACGACGCGCAGGCCGAGATCGACTATTTCGTGCTGCCAGTTGTGTCCACGGGCAAGGCGCAGCGCGAGACGATCAAGACCATTGCCGCCTTGGCCAGTATCGGCGTAGAACCTCACCGCATTCGCGTGCTGTTCAACATGGCCGAAGGGTCAATTGCCGAGGATTTCGGCACCATCCTGCGCGAAGCTGATCAGGCCGGCGGCTTTATCGCCAACCCGAACGCAGTGCTTGAAAAAAACGAAGTCTTCGAGCTGCTGGCCAAGCGCCGTATGTCGATCAAGAGCGTGGTCGATGACCCCAACGACTATCGCGTGCTGCTGCGCCAGTCGGACCCGGCCGATGAGGATCGGATCGAGGAACTAGGCGACAAGGCCGCCCTGCAGGCGCTAGCCAAGCGCGTGTGGCGGCAGATGGACGTCGCTTTCGTGGAAGTGTTCGCGTAACGCGGCAAAGCAGCTCGCCCGCCTCGCAGGAACCTCCGCATGGACACCTCATCCCCCACAACAAAGTCGCCAGGTCCGCACACGGCGGCTGCGCCGCCGGAACCGCGCAGCAAGCTGGAATACATGTTCCGCGCCATGCTGGTGGAAGGCGATGAAATCATTTCGCGCAGCGAGCAGCTGGTCAAACTGCTCAATACCGCGGCCATGCAATTGCAGACGCTACCCGCAGCGGTACGCAAAGCCGGCTCCATCGTGCAGGATCAGGCCGCGTCGCGAGCCATTGTCAAGATCCAGGAAGCCACGAGCCAAGTCGACGACGCGCGCCGGCAGCTCAAGCGCGCATCCGAAGCTCTGGACGTCCAGCGCGGACGCAACCTCTGGGCCGTTGGCATAGTCGCACTGGGAAGCGGTCTGGCCGGTGGCCTGGTGGCCGCTGTTGTCATGCTCATCGCGCTCAGGTAAGCCCCTCTCTCTCCCGATCATGTCCGTCACGACGGCGTGATCCCCCATTTCTCGGAATCCCATGACGATTGCTCCCGATACACGGCGTCGAATACTGAAATTCGCCCTGATCTTTCTTCCATTTGGCACCTGGCTGCTGACGGCCATGTACCTAAGCGGTGTGGGACCCAGGCAGATTCGCTGGCCGCTGCTCTCCTACTGGATTCTGGCCACTCCCCGCGTTCTGCCGTTGATCATCGCGCCCATTGTCGGCCTGGTCCAGGTCATTCTCTTGGCGATGCTGCTCAAACGCTACTCGACCACCAAAGGATTCGATGGCGCCGGATACAAGCGGCATATCCGCGGCACGCAGATCATCCCGTACAAAAAGATGGTCAAGAAGTGCCGCGAAAAGAAGACCATTCAGGTCGACGTCGCTGGCGTGCCGATGCCCACGCATCTGGAAAATCTGCACTTGCTCATCAACGGTGCGACGGGCACCGGCAAGTCAGTGCTAATGCGCGCCCTCATCCTCTCGCTGCTCAAACGTGGCGACCGCGCCGTTATCGTGGACCCGGATGGCGCGCTCTATCGCAAGTTCGGACGCCCCGGCGACATCATCCTCAATCCCTACGACACCAGAACCCAAGGCTGGATGTTCTTCAACGAGGTCCGGGCCGACTATGACTGGAAGCGCTTGGGATTTTCCGTTGTGCCACTGGGGCAAAGCGCCGAGGATGAGAACTGGAACGGCTATGGACGCCTCCTGCTACGTGCCGTGTCGCGCAAGCTTTTCGAGATGGGAATCCAGGACATCGGCCAGGTGATCTACTGGTGCTGCGAGGCGCCCTTCGACGATATCCGCGCTTTCCTGACCGGAACGGAAGCCTCTTCGCTTTTCGCGGGCGCCTCCGAATCGACCCGGGCGTTCGACAGCGCGCGTTTCGTGCTGTCCAAATACGTGGCCGAACACCGGGATATGCCCAACGGCGATTTCAGCATCACCGATTGGCTGGAAAACGGCACGGGTTGTCTTTACATCACCTGGAAGGAAAACATGAAGGTCGCCATGCGGCCGCTGATATCGTGCTGGGTCGATGTCTTTTGTTCGTCTTTTCTCTCGCTGCAGGAGTCTCAATCGCGGCGCTTCTGGCTGCTCATCGACGAGCTGGCATCCATGGAGAAGCTGGCCACACTGCAGGACGCCCTCACAAAAGGCCGCAAATACGGCCTGCGCGTGGTCGCTGGTCTTCAAACCGTGGCCCAGATCGTCGAGATTTACAAGGATGCCGCCAAGACCTTGCTTGCGAGTTTTCGTAGCCTGGTCGTGCTGGGTGGTGCGCGTACCGACCAGGACACCGCTCAAGCCATGTCCAAGGCGCTGGGCGAACACGAAGTGGAACGCCCGGAATATACGGACTCGCGCAACGCCGGCCGAGATCGCAGCACCAGTGAACGCATGACGCGCACGAAAGAGCCCGTTGTTATGGACTCGGACATTCAAGGCCTGAAGGCATTGACCGGTTACGTCGGCTTTGCCGAAAGCGAACTGATTTCCAAGTTCACGCTCACTCCTATCGCATTTATCAATCGGAACGAGGCTTTCGTGGAAACCGAGTCCTTGCGTTCCCGCAGCGCAGCGGCCTTACTTCGGGCTGGCGATATCGAACCCTCACCATGGGATATGACTACCGATGCTCTCCCATCAGATCCTACACAGGTCTAGCGCAGCCAAGTCTGGCCACTATTACGCCGAGCAAAAGGATGACTACTACGCCCGTGACGGCGGAAATGCACAATGGCAAGGTGAAGGCGCCAAGACCCTGGGCCTGACCGGCGAAGTCAGCCGCGAGCAACTGGTGGCTGCAATGCGTGGCGATTTCAAGCGCTGGTTCGGCGAGGATCTGAGCCTGTCGAACTCGATCCGCAAGGACTCGAAGGCCCGGGCTGCGCTGGACATGACCTTCTCGGCCCCCAAGTCGATCAGCATCCAATCGCTGGTCGGCAAGGACGCGACGGTCATTGCCGCGCACGATCATGCCGTCACCCGCGCCCTGGTCTTCATGGAACAGGAGCTGCTGCGCGCCCGGCAGAAGATTGACGGGGTCTCACACTCCGAGAAAACGCAGAATGCGATCATCGCCAAATTCCGGCATGAGACGGCCCGGCCGACCATGAAGGACGACGCGGATCCCCAGCTGCACACCCATGCCCTGCTCATGAACCTGACCCAGCGCGCCGACGGTGCCTGGGTCGCGCTGTCCAATGACGAAATCTACCGGGCCAAGCAGCTCCTGGATGCCGTCTACAAGAACGAGATGGCGGCCTACCTGCAGAAGGCCGGCTATGCGCTGCGCTTCGAGGACGGCAATTTCGAGCTGGCCAACATCAGCCGCGAGCAGATCGAGCATTTCTCCAAGCGAGGAATGACCGTGGAAGCGGAGCTGGCCAAGATCGGCCAAACCCGTAAGACCGCCAGCCGCGAGCTCAAGCAAGCGATCACCCTGGCCACCCGCAAGGAAAAGCAGCCAGATCTGTCCCGCGCAGAGCTGCAGGCGCGCTGGGAGCGGGATGCCAGGGAACTGGGCATCGACTTCACCGCCGCCGGTCGAGGCCGCGAGCGGGAACGAGAGCGCGATCAAGGCCTGGATGACGTTCAGCCCGGGCAGACTCCCGATCCTGGTCGGGAAGGTCCTGGGCGCGAGCGCTCGGGACCGGATGGCATCGATATTGTCCCCGGGCCGAGTCTGCCCGGCGAAGGTCCCACCCAAGTCACCAAGCAGCTGCGCTCCCGTGTTGCGGACGAGTGCATGCGATGGGCGATCGGCCACCTGACCGAACGCGAATCGGTTACGACCGAGACTCAGCTAATCGAGGCCGCCATGGAGCATGCACGCGGTACTGGCGTCTCGATTTATGAAATCAAGGCTGCGCTGAAGGAAGCTGCCGAGCGCGGCCATCTGATCGAAGGTGCTCCAGTTTATCGACTGGATCATGCTGAGAGCGAAATCCTGTCGCGCGAGGCCTGGGTGGAGTCGATGGTCCGCCAGGGCGCGACGCTCAAAGCGGCGCGAGCCAACGTCAAACGAGCGATTCTCACGGGCGGCCTGGTCCTGGATGACGTGCGGTACACCACGCAGATCGCGCGCGAGCGCGAAAAGCGCATTCTGCAGATCGAGCGCGAAGGCCGCGGGGTCATGACGCCGGTGATGACGGCAGACAAGGCAAAAACAGCGCTGGCCGATGTTGGCCTGAAGCCTGGCCAACAGGATGCGGCCCAACTCATCTTGACCAGCGCAAATCGTGTAGTCGCTGTTCAAGGACTGGCGGGTACAGGCAAATCGCACATGCTCAACCAGGTCAAGCAATTGGCCGAAGCCGAAGGATATACCGTGCGCGCCGTGGCGGCCTACGGATCGCAAGCCAAGGCACTGGAACAGCTAGGCGTGGAGGCCAACACCATCGCCTCCATGCTGGAAGCACGGTCCATGCGCACGAGCGGCTCCGTCGGCCACGACACTGCCGCCGGCAAAACCTCAGCCCCCAGCGCTGCCCGAACGACTGGCGCTGCTGCGCCGGATCCTGGCAAAGGGAGATGGCAGAGCTTCTGGAAACTGGCGTCCGGCAAGCGGCAGATGCAGCAGGGCCCCTCCCGGCTGCAGGCGGCGTTGCGAGGCAATCACGCGGGTGGCCGTTCCCGACAGGCGCGGCAGTCGGCGCAACCTGCCTCGGGGGACGGTGTTCCAAAGGCGAGTAGCTCGACGACAAAGCAGGAACGGTTTCATCTGGATGAGAAAACCATTCTTGTCGTCGACGAGGCAGGTGTCGTGCCCTCGCGGCAGATGGAGATGATCTTGAAGCGCGCCGAGAAGGCGGGTGCCCGGGTAATGCTCCTGGGTGACCAGGCGCAGACCAAGGCCATCGAGGCCGGACGGCCCTTTCATCAGCTGCAGGACGCCGGTATGCAGACCGCGCGCATGGGCGACATCGTCCGCCAGAAGGATCCCATACTCAAACGGGCGGTGGAGGTTGCGGCCGACGGCCGCGCCTCCGAGGCGCTGACCATCATCCAGACCAGGCTGGATGCCGTGCATGAGGTCAAGGAAGAAGGCGAGCGATACGAGGCCATTGCGCGCAAATACGCCGGCCTGGACGCTGACGTGCGGCGCCAGACGCTGATCGTCACGGGAACCAACCAATCGCGCAACGCGATCAACGACCTAGTCCACGATGCGCTGGGCCTGCAAGGCCTCGGGCGCGAGTATTCGATGCTCACCCGGATCGATACGACCCAAGCCGAGCGGCGCACAGCCAAGTATTACCGGCTGGGCGACGTGATCCAGCCGGAGCGGGCCTACCAAAAGGGCAATCTGGCTCCGGACAATCACTACGCCGTTGTCGCGATCGACGGTCAGAAGAACCGCCTCACCGTCAAGCACCTGGTGACCGGGGAGTTGACCTCCTTCAACCCCTCGCGCACGACGAAGCTTTCCGTCTACCAGGAGGTTGAGGCGGAATTATCTGTGGGGGACTGGGTACGCATCACCCGCAATAACGCCAAGCTCGACGTTCGCAATGGCGAACGCTACCAGGTGCATGCGATCCGTGACGGCGCTGTGGAACTTGCCGCCCTGAACGAGGGCGGCCAGGTCACCCGACAGGTGACGCTGGAAGGCGGTGCAAAGACCGCGCCCTTGCACCTGGACCGAGCCTATGCCTCGACTGTCCACAGTGCACAGGGATTGTCGGAGACCGGCGTGATCTTGAACCAGGAAAGCGCCTCTCGTACTACCAAGCGCGATGTTTTCTACGTCGGGATCTCGCGCGCCAAGCTCTGGATCGACGTCTTTACCGATGACATGACCAAACTGCCCTTTGCGGTCGATCGCCGCGAGGATAAGACGGCCGCTCTGGATATTGGCTTGGCCTCCAAGAATTATCGGCGCGACAAGCATGCTGAGCACGGCCTTTAAACAGGAGGTGAATAGGAGATGTGCCATGGGAAATGACACCCTCACCATGAAGGAGATCGAGGCGGCGATCAACCGGCTGCGCGATCGCGCACCAGGTGATGGCGTGATGCTGGCCCCCGGTGTTGCCTCGCTGGCCGGTCTTTACGGTTGGATGATCTGGTTTCACTTGGCCAGCGTTTCGGCGGCTTCGTTATCGGCCGGCGAATTGGCGGCTCTTGCCAGTGCTGCCTAACTGTTATTCTCTCTTGCCTTGGAGTCTATGGATGACTATCTTGGTCTTATCTTTGCCACGATATCTGCGCAAGCTGAACGCGCCTCGATTCGGCGCGACCACCCTGCTCGCTGCGCTTTTTCTGAACACCCTGGGGCTAAGCGCCCACGCTGCTCCCACCAGTTGCCCGGCAAATTTCTACGACGGCCAAGCCCCTGATCTGGTCAACGCTAAGCTTGCCACTCACACGTACTCCTTGTGTTTCTCCGAATTTGCCGTTCTGGATTCGGGACTAACGCGCACGCCCTTATATTCGGCTGACCACCTGACAGCCGAGCGCATCGCGCTGGCCCGCAGGCAGCGCCGCGTCGATGCCGCGGACACGTTCCACGAAGAGACTCGGCTACCGGCCCAAGATCGGGCCGTGCTCTCGGACTATGCCCGCAGCGGCTACGACCGTGGCCACATGTCACCCAACGGAGACATGTCCAGCGCCAGCGCTCAGGGCGAATCCTTCACTCTGGCCA
Source organism: Bordetella sp. FB-8 (assembly GCF_000382185.1). Classification (NCBI taxonomy): domain Bacteria; kingdom Pseudomonadati; phylum Pseudomonadota; class Betaproteobacteria; order Burkholderiales; family Alcaligenaceae; genus Bordetella; species Bordetella sp. FB-8. The sequence goes on from NZ_KB907784.1 coordinate 3,991,690, forward strand.
ATATGGTTCCGCAGAACCCAAACAACAACCGGCACCTGTGGGAAGGCGTCGAGGCCACTACGCGCAGCCTAGCCTCCCGATACGGTGAGGTCTACGTGGTCACCGTGCCGATCTTCGCCGGCGCCCAGACCCAGTGGCTGCACAACCGCGTGGCTATTCCGGCCAGGCTTGCCAAGGCGGTCTATGTTCCGGCGCTGCGCGGTGCAGCCGCCTACTTGACGGACAATGCGCCTGGCATGAAGTGGCAGACGATTTCCGTCGCCCAGCTGCGAGATATCTCCGGCATAGACGTTTTCCCAGCGTTGCCCGAATCGGTCAAAGAGGCAGCGATCAAGCTGCCCGAACCCAAGCCCTTCAGTCGGAGTCATGAGCGGCGTTCCTATTCGGGCGAAAATGAGGGGGAGCACTATTCGAACGCGCTGCTCTATCACTCGTTCAAGCTGCTCATGCGCTAAGCCCTACGCCAGGAAATCCAACATGAAGATCCATCCCTTCGCCAACGAATCGGACGCGCTCTCTCTGGGCGGTATTACCATCGAAAACCACACCGATCGCATTGCCGTATTCGGCGACGCTACCGTCAGCCGAGACAAGGCGGGCTTGAGACTTGCCAAGGACCTAGCCGAGGTGATCAATGCCGTGGTGAGTTCGCTTGAGGCAGATAAGATGCTTCCCGATGCCATTGCTCCTGACCAGGCGCCGACCGGCAAGCGTGATCCATTCGCAGGCTAGGTTTCTCAAAGAACAGTTTTAAAATCTCGTGCGACTGGCTGTACCCGACCCTTCTCGGCCTTTCGCCGTGATGGCGGGGGCACGTCCGCTTCCGAGGCATAACGGCCGGATTTGACCGTTGCGCCTTCTTGGCCTCGCTTCCTCAATACTGCCAACGCACCTGCGCATCCCCGGTCTGAGCGGTATAGCCGCTGGTCGCTTCCAAGTACATACTGCGCTGAAACACTGAGGTTGCGGGCCTTGACCGTCCCCTCTGGCGAGGTACTGACGCATGAATTTGGACGTCGCTATACCAACGTTGATCGGTAGTCTCATGGATCGTTCGTTCGCCCAAGCCGCGTGTAATCGGTGAGTGTCTCAATCTGTCGGTGACGCTCACCGATCGATGGATCGTCGGAGTTACCTGGCGTCTCAGCTTGGATTTACGGCTAAGCATCGGAGGACCGCGGCGGGACAGCTCAGACTGGCACGACCAAGGCGAACTCTGTACGTCGCGCTCACACAATGGGCCGTCGCTGAAGTCACGATGAGGCGAGTTTGCTGTTGCTTAGGAAGGACCCAATAACACTGGCTGGCCATGCGTGTCGAATGGAATAAACGCGCCAACGGCGCCAGCCTTGATCGACTCTACCATCCTGTTCAAAGGCACCTCCGCTTCTTCCGAAGTAGGAGGGTATCCATTTTTTCCCGACAGCGCGGCCACAAACACGATGGTCCATTCGAGAATGAACTGCCGCGATTCTTTGAGTAGCTCGCTAAAGTCCCCCAGTTCTTCAGGCGTCTTGTCGAGACAGATCAATGGCGTGAGTGTGCCGCCACGTTCCGCTTCGAAGGCTACCCGTTGTTCGGGCGTGCAGTCCTGCGGCAACGCCACCTGGGTGAAGACGAAGAGCAGCCGCTGCGGTTCTGTTTGCAGCTGGGCGGCGCGCACCAGGTCGTCAAAGCTCGAAATGCCCATGCTCATGTTTGCAGGTTCCTGTAGTGCAGTACCGTTATGTGTATCGAGACGTATGCGGGCCACTTACGGGGTACTGGTTTTACCATCGATTCGTACCCGCCTGACACTGGATTGATAAAGCAGAATGAGGGATACCCAGACGATCCCATAGAGCAGCATGAAGCAACTCGAGCGCACGCCTAGCCAATCGAGGAGGGTCCCAAAGAGGATCGGCAGCAGGAACCCGCCGAGTCCGCCAGCCAGTCCAACGATGCCCGTCACGACCCCCATTTGCGTGGGGAAGTCGTCCGCCACATATTTGAATGTCGACGCCATGCCGAACGCGAACACGACGCCCAGCACGAACAGCAATCCGATAAACACAGGCAACCCGAGGTGAATATGGAAACTATGCGGGCCGCTGATTGTGCTCACGACAAATGCAGTATCCGGATACGACAACAGAAACAAACATACCCATGCGACCCACAAGCCCCACCACGTCACTTTGTGCGCACCGAGACGGTCGGCGAGGCTACCACCGAGCGCCCGCAACACGGATCCGGGCAGCGAGAAGCCAATAGCTAGCGCAGAGGCCGCTACGACTGACAGTCCAAATTCACCCTTCAGATACTGCGGGATCCACAGCGACAAGGCTGTGAAGCCACCGAAACAAATCGAATAGTATTGGCAGTACTTCCAGACCTTTGAGTCTTTCAATACTAGGAACTGTTTGGTCCAAGACCCCGAGGTTTTGCCTGCTCCCGGGTCAGTAGCGGACCCCAGCCAGAAAATGGCCGCCGTGACCAGGAGTGCAACCGCATAGATCTTCGGAACGGCTCGCCAGCCATAAGTCGCCTGCAACGTCGGGGTGATGAACAGATTCACGGCTGCACCGACCGTACCGGCGCCGAAGAATCCCATCGCGAAGCCGCGTTTTTCAGGCGGGAAGAAGCGGGCGACGTAGGGCGTACCCACGGCGAACGACGCGCCGACAGCGCCGAGAAACAGGCCGATTGCGAGAAATTGCCACAAGGCCGTCGCGTAGGAAATCAGAAACACCGGGATCGCACATAGAACCAGCAACGTGGTCATCACCACACGACCGCCAAAGCGGTCGGTCCAGATGCCCAGTGGCAAGCGCAACAGTGCGCCCGTCAGCACTGGTGTCGCCGTCAGTAGCCCGAACTCGGTGCTGTTCAGGCCCAGATCGGTGCGTAGCTGGATACCGATCACGCCGAACATCATCCAGACCACGAAGCAGACCATAAAGGCGAGCGTCGTGACACATAATACCAACATCGGACTTCTCGATGAACTCATAAATACTTCGGATCAGGGTGCGGCAATGGTGCCGTATGAGGCAACATCGATCGACATGGTTAGCGCAGTGTTCATTTCCTGTGCATCAAGCGCAATTACTTGCGCGCCGGGCACTATTGCAGCAGGAGCCCAGGGCGTACATCCAATGCGATGCCGCGCAGTTCGGCACTGGAGGCGAGCAGAGTCAAATATTGCTGAATCGATTTATGCCTGACGCGCTCCTGAAGATAGCGGGCGATGGTTTCCCGCGCCGCTTCGAACGGTAGTGCGAGGCCTGCGATGCGGCGCTCCACCGACACGATATGAAAGCCATAACGTGTATTGACGAGCCCCGGCAGCAAGCCAACATGGCTGGTCTCAAAAATTGCCTTCTCGAACTCCGGCACACTCTCGCCGCGAGACAACTGGCCGAGGTTCCCGCCAACCTCGCCGGACGGGCAATTCGACAAGGTCTGGGCGAGTGCCTCGAAGCGCTCAGGGCGCTGCACGAGTTCGCGATGCGCCTCTTCGGCGCGGCTGCGCACGTGGGTCATGGCTGCCTTGTCCGTCAGCGCGAAGAGAATGTGGCGCGCGAAAACCAGATCCGGACTGCGGAACTTCTGCGCGTTGGCTGCGTGGTAACGCCGGCATTCATCATCGGACGGCAGGGGTGTCTTGCATTCCATTTCCAGTAGACAGTCTGTGGTCTGATCGTCAAGGTCGGTGCCCGCTACCAGCAAACCCAGCGTGACGGCGCGCTGGGTCAGCAGTTCGCGTACGACTAGCGCCCGGCGCGCGGCATAGTCAGGATCGGCTTCCTCTGGATGGGATGCGGATTCAGCATCGATCGCGGCAGCATCGATGACAACGCCGTTGACGCTGAGCTCGACTGTCTCGGTGCTCGCCGATGCGCCAATCATGTTTGAAGTCATGGAGATTCCCCTGTGTTAGCGCTTGCGCACGATCTGGTGAGGCCGAAATAGATAGCCGACGGTTGCCATGCCACTCCAGATATGCACAAGGCGCGTGAACGGCGAAACGAGAAAAATCGTGAAGCCCAGCGCGATATGGATCTTGTAGACAAGCGGCACGGGAGCAAGGAGATCCGCAACGGGTTGAAACGTGACGATTCCTTTGACGTAGGTGCTCAGCGTTTCGAACATGACACCGTCCATATGGGCCAGCGAAAGCGGAACGGTGGACAGTCCGAGCGCCAGCTGTAGCCACAGAATGACGAGGACCAGGATATCCGCGTGCGCACTATTGATGCGGATTCGCGGGTCGGACAATCGTCGATACAGCAGAATCGAAAGACCGATGATTGCGACTATGCCCGCGCTTCCCCCCGCCACCATCGCGATAAACTGATGTTGAGACGCATTGAGAAAGGGCGACACCATCCAATGCGGCGCCAGAAAGCCGGCGAAATGCCCAGCGATGACGATCAACACGCCGATATGAAACAGATTGCTGCCCAGGCGCAATTGACGGCGTCTGAGCAGTTGTGACGAATCGCTCTTCCATGTGTACTGTTCGCGATCGAAGCGGATCAGACTGCCGAGCAGCCAGATAGCGAGGCAGATGTAGGGATAGATGCCAAACAAAAGCGAATTGATGACGGGCTGATTCATGAGGCGTCTCCAGCGAAAATCCTATTTATGAACAGGAGCAGTTCAATACGGTAGTCATGTGTTCACGGGCTACCGCGGTGGCCTTTTGTCGTAAAACTGAATCGGCTGAGGTTGGCTGGAAACAGGGGCTGGTGCCCCCAGAAAACTCACTGGCTCGTCCTGCCACTCGCGATCGAGTGCCTCGCCGTCAATCGCCTGCTCCACGACTTTTGCAGGCGCGGCGACGTCCAGCGGTGCCTCGCCTGCGAGCGGCAACAATGCGGCGACGACTGCAAAATAAGCGCTACCGAGCTCGGCGAGCTTTGTCGCGATTCGCCGGTTGATGTCGGCGATTTCAGCGAGCAACGACCGGGCCTTGGTCGGGGACTCCTGTCCCAGGAATTCCAGGAACACCGGTAGATAGTCAGGCAATTCGCCGCTACCGAGAAACAGTCCTTTCGCTTCGTACATTGCTAGCAAGTCGACCATCGCTTGCCCCCGCTCACGCGATTCGCCGTGCACGTGTTCGAACAGGTAAAGCGACGTAGCCCGACCGCGATCGAAGGTTTCCACGTACTCTTCCTGCAGGTCTAGCAGCGCTCGCGCTGCTAGACGGTCTACCAACGCGATTAAGTCCAAGCGTGTGGTTGGCGCAAAGGCGCGATGCCCTGTTATTGCCATGCGAATCTCGGTGAGCGCCTCAATGAGCGAGGCGTCTGGATAGCCGAGCAGGGTGCTCAACATGCTAAAGATCTGGCGGTTGTCTGTCATTTCATTGACCCGCCGCGCGTATCGGAATCGTCTTTCGTTCCTTATTGATGCCTTTGCGTCCCCCGAACAGACTGGTTTCTGTGGTGCCGTCCGAGCAGCCGTTGCCGAACGAGAAACCGCACGACGCACGCAGATCGAATGCATCTTCGGCATATTCTCGATGTGCGGTCGGAATCACGAAACGATCTTCGTAGTTCGCAATGGCCAGGTAGCGGTACATCTCGTCGACTTGCGCTGTGTCCAGGCCGACTTCGGCAAGCAATGCGGGGCTTTCGCGGCGCTCCACGTGGCGCTCGCGCATGAAGGCGCGCATTGCCAGCATCCGCTTGAGGGCAAGACGCACGGGGGCTTCGCGTCCCGCCGTGAGCAAATTGGCCAGATAGCGTAGCGGGATGCGCAGCGAATCGACATCGGGCAACAATCCTTTCATGGGCAAGCGCCCATCATTGGTGGCCGAATTGATCGGCGATAGGGGCGGCACGTACCAGACCATCGGCAAGGTCCGGTATTCGGGGTGCAGTGGAAAGGCGATCTTCCATTCCATGGCCATTTTGTACACGGGCGAGCGCTGGGCTGCTTCGAGCCAGTTGTCCGGTACACCATCGCGAGCGGCCTGTTCACGCACGGCCGGGTCGTTCGGATCGAGAAAGATCGAGAGCTGCGCTTCATACAGGTCCTGCGGGTCCTTGACAGAGGCGGCTTCCTCGATCCGGTCGGCGTCGTACAGCAGGACGCCGAGATAGCGAATCCGTCCGACGCAAGTTTCCGAGCACACCGTGGGTTGCCCTGCCTCGATGCGCGGATAGCAGAAAATGCATTTCTCCGACTTGCCGCTTTGCCAGTTGTAATAGATTTTCTTGTAAGGGCATCCCGACACACACATGCGCCAACCCCGGCACTTGTCCTGATCGATCAGGACGATGCCATCCTCCTCGCGCTTGTAGATCGCGCCGGAAGGGCAGGAGGCCACGCAGGCGGGATTCAGGCAGTGCTCGCAGAGGCGAGGCAAGTACATCATGAAGGTGTTCTCGAACTCGCCGTAGATGTCGGTCTGCACCTGATCAAAGTTGTAGTCCTGCTTGCGTTTTTCAAACTCGCCGCCGAGAATCTCTTCCCAGTTCGGCCCCCATTCGATTTTCTCCATCCGCTCGCCGGTGATCAGCGAACGTGGCCGGGCGACCGGTCCGACCTTGACGTCCGGCGCATCGTGCAAGTGTGCGTAGTCGAAGGTGAAGGGTTCGTAGTAGTCATCGATCTCCGGCAGGTTCGGGTTGCCGAAAATATTGGCCAACACACGCCACTTGCTGCCGGCGCGAAGCTCGATCTTGCCATTGGTCTTGCGCTTCCAGCCGCCGTTCCAGCGATCCTGGTTCTCCCAATCCTTGGGGTAACCCATGCCAGGTTTGGTCTCGACGTTGTTGAACCAGGCGTATTCCATGCCTTCACGCGAGGTCCAGACGTTTTTGCAAGTGACTGAACAGGTATGGCAACCGATGCATTTGTCCAGGTTCATCACCATGCCGATCTGCGCGCGGATTTTCATGACTTCTCTCCAGACTCGTCATCCGCCATCGCGAGCGTTGGCGCGCCGTGGGCGAGTGTGTGTTGATGGCGGGCGGCCTCGGTTGCCGAGAGCACCGATGCGGGCGTCGACTCATCCTTCCAGTCGACCATATTCATTTTTCGAACGATCACGAATTCGTCGCGATTGGAGCCCACCGTGCCGTAATAATTAAAGCCGTAAGATAGCTGTGCATAGCCGCCGATCATGTGGGTCGGTTTGGGCATGATGCGGGTAACCGAGTTGTGGATGCCGCGTACCCCGGTGACTTCGGAGCCCGGCGTGTTGATGATTTTTTCCTGCGCGTGGTACATCATGACGGCGCCCACCGGGATGCGCTGGCTCACGACCGCACGGGCTGTCAATGCGCCGTTCAAATTGAAGGCTTCGATCCAGTCGTTATCGACTACGCCTATTTTTCTGGCATCGATCTCCGATATCCAGACGATCGGGCCACCGCGCGAAAGCGTCAGCATCAGCAGATTGTCGGTATAGGTGCTGTGTATGCCCCATTTCTGATGAGGCGTCAGGAAGTTCAGTGCGATCTCGAGGTTGCCGTTCGAGCGGCTGCCCGCCATACCCTCGGTGCTGCGGGTATCGATAGGGGGTTTGTAGACGCATAGCGACTCGCCAAAATCGCGCATCCACGTGTGATCCTGATAAAGTTGTTGACGTCCCGAGAGGGTGCGCCATGGGATCAACTCATGCACGTTCGTGTAGCTGGCGCTATACGAAACGTGTTCGGATTCGATGCCGCTCCAGGTTGGCGACGAAATGATCTTGCGTGGCTGGGCCTGAATATCGCGAAATCGGATTTTTTCGTCTTCACGGGCGCGAGAGAGATGGGTGTGATCGGTGCCAGTGAGTCGCGACAGGGCCTGCCACGCTTTGACGGCAACGGCACCGTTGGTTTCCGGGGCAAGCGACAGAATGACTTCGGCGGCGTCAATCGCCGAAAGAATTTGCGGGCGCCCATGCGATATCCCCTCGTCCGTGACGGGACGATTCAATGCCCGTAGTTGCTCGATTTCCTCGCCCGTTTGCCAGGTGATGCCCTTACCGCCATTGCCGAGCGAATCGAGCAGCGGTCCCACCGACGTGAATTTTCGGTAGGTATTGGGATAGTCCCGCTCGACGGTCACGACGCTCGCCATGGTCTTGCCTGGAATGGGTTCGCATTCGCCGCGGCCCCAGTCGGCAATCCCGTCGGTCTGCGCGATTTCCCCTGGGCTGTCGTGTTGCAGTGGCGACAATACAATGTCCTGTTCGACGCCCAGATAACCTGCCGTCAGCTCCGAGAATTTCTGCGCAATGCCTTTGTAGATGTCCCAGTCGCTTTTGGATTGCCACGCGGGATCGACGGCGGCGGACAAAGGGTGGATGAACGGGTGCATGTCGGACGTATTCATATCGTCCTTTTCGTACCAAGTAGCGGTCGGTAATACGATGTCCGAATACAGACATGTGGTGGACATCCTGAAGTCCAATGTCACGACCAGGTCGAGCTTGCCCTCGGGGGCTTTCTCGTGCCATTTCACTTCATTGGGCAGGATGCCGGCGTTCGTGCCCAGATCTTTTCCCTGTACACCATGCTCGGCGCCAAGCAGATGCTTGAGGAAATATTCATGCCCCTTGCCCGATGAGCCGAGCAGGTTCGAGCGCCAGACAAACAGGTTTCTCGGGAAATTCTCCGGCGCATCGGGATCGACGCACGACATCTCGAGCGAACCGTCCTTGAGTCCCTTTGCCACATAGGCAGAAGCGTCCGCTCCGGCTGCCGCCCGGCCAACCTTGAGCGGGTTGGTCTTGAATTGCGGCGCGGACGGCAACCACCCCATCCGCTCGGCGCGCACGTTGTAGTCAATGGGACTATTGTCGAACCGTTTGCCATCGACCAGCGGCGACAGCAACTCGGTTACTTTCATTGTTTCATAGCGCCATTGATCGGTGTGCGCATAGAAAAACGAAGTACCGTTCATGAAGCGCGGCGGCCTGTGCCAATCGGTCGCGAACGCGAGCGGCAGCCAGCCGGTCTGCGGCCGTAACTTCTCCTGGCCGACGTAGTGCGACCAGCCACCGCCTGATTTGCCGATGCAGCCGCACATGACCAGCAGATTGATGATCGAGCGATAGCTCATATCCATGTTGAACCAATGGTTCAAGCCGGCGCCGAGGATCACCATCGACTTGCCTTCGGTCTTGTGGGCGTTCTCGGCAAACTCACGTGCGACGGTGATGACATCGTGCCGGCTAACGCCTGTGATCTTTTCCTGCCAGGCGGGCGTGTAAGGGATGTCGTCGTCAAAACTGGCCGCGACATTCGCACCGCCCAGCCCCTGGTCTACGCCATAGTTGGCAATGAACAGGTCGTAGACTGTGGCGACCAGCACTTCACCCTCACGGGTCGCGACTTTACGCACACCGATGCGGCGCGACAACACGCTGGCATGGCCGGTATGCGTGAAGTGCGTGTGTTCGACGTTACCGAAATAGGGGAAAGCTACGTCGATAGCGGCATCGTGTTCTGCCACAAACGACATGACCGGCCGGATCGAATTGCCTTGCACATCTTCTTCTTTCAGGTTCCATTTGCCGGCGTCACCACCTTCCTTTTGTCCCCAGCGAAAGCCGATCGAGCCGACCGGGGCGACGAGTTTCCCACTCAACTCGTCGACTACGACCGTTTTCCAGGCGGCGTTATTATCTTGACCGAGTGCGTCATCGAACTCGTCCGACCTCAGTAGACGCTCGGGCACAAAGTGATCGCCCTGTTTGCTGATACGCACCAGCAATGGCATGTCGGTAAAGCGTCGGCAGTAATCCGAGAAATACGCGCTCTTGTCCGTGACGTGGAATTCCTTAAGCACGACATGGCCCATCGCCAGACCCAGTGCCGCATCGGTGCCTTGCTTCGGATGCAGCCAGATGTCGCCGAACTTGGCGCCCTCGGCGTAGTCCGGAAAGATCGACACGACCTTGGTGCCGCGATACCGGACTTCGGTCATGAAGTGCGCGTCGGGGGTGCGCGTTTGCGGTACGTTGGAACCCCACATCATGATAAATGTGGAGTTGTACCAGTCGGCTGATTCGGGAACGTCGGTTTGTTCGCCCCAGGTCTGCGGCGACGCGGGCGGCAAGTCGCAGTACCAGTCGTAGAAACTCAGATTGACCCCGCCAATCAGCGACAGGTAGCGACTACCGGCGGCATACGAGACCATCGACATGGCAGGAATCGGCGAAAAGCCGACCACCCGATCCGGGCCGTGGCGCTTGATGGTGTGAATGTTCGCGGCGGCGATGATTTCGTTGACTTCGTCCCAGTTGGAACGGACAAAACCACCCAGACCGCGACGTCGCGTATAAGACGCGCGGGCCCCCTGATCATCGACGATAGCACCCCACGCTTCGACGGGCGCAAGCGTCAGGCGCTTTTCGCGCCATTGCCGCAGCAGAGCACTGCGAATCAGCGGATATTTAAGGCGATTGGCGCTGTAGAGGTACCAGGAATACGATGCCCCGCGCGAACAGCCACGTGGTTCGTGGTTAGGCATATCGGGACGGGTTCGCGGGTAATCGGTCTGCTGAGTCTCCCAGGTGACGATGCCGCTCTTGACATAAATCTTCCACGAACAGGAGCCGGTGCAATTGACACCGTGGGTCGAGCGGACAATCTTGTCGTGCTGCCATCGTTGCCGATAGGCATCTTCCCACTCGCGGTCCTCGTTGGTCGTCATTCCGTGACCCTTTGAAAACGTGGGTCTCGATGTGGAAAAATATTTCAGGCGATCAACAAAGTGGCTCATCCGATCTACTCCCAGTGTTCGTTTTGGTTTGACAGCGCCAAGAATCGTTGATTCAGGCGATATATCACGATGTGATATATGTTGCCGTAACAACGCCTTCGTAGCTTGATATAGGTCAGGTTTCTCGCAGATTCGGCCTTGGGATGACCAATCCTAGCGCTTTTCGGGCTATTTCGAAGTGTTATTTGCGGCGGGAGCGGCTAGTTCTGTCGGGCTGGCACCGAAGCGGGCGCAAACGCAGTGGGCCATTCGCGACCCGCATTTACCAAATGCTCGACAACAGCATAGGTAGAGGGCTTCGCCGCGCGTCCTGCTGGAAAGATCGGATAGCGCTCCAGCCGAAACGATCCGAGCCAGCCACACCAGACTTTCCATCAGTATTACGTCGTGATGTATGTAGATGAAGGTATGGGACGTCACGATGCGATACTCATGACCGTCAATAACCCCATGTGCGCAGCAGCGCCTAACCACTAACGACACTAACGAAGCACCCCATGAAGTCGGAGTGTCCTCCGGCACATGCAACGAGCATTTCCAGCAAGGACTGTCCGTCTATCAGAAAGTCCGCAGAAGTTCTCTCTGTGATGGTGGCGTCCACCGAGCCGGTTGCTGGTCGATGAAGCCCGTGATGTCCGAGTAGGTTCATATTCGTGTTCGTGTGCAGACGATGCCTATCGCGCCAAGATTGTCGACGATTGAGGCGCCGGCGTCGAACGGCTGTTGATGGCCGCTGTCGGCCATTTCGGGAGTAGTTTCTAAACTCGCAGATAGCCGAATAAACTGATCGACTCAATTGACCCCGGCCAGCTCTAGCTGGTCGGGGTTTCTTTTTGTCCGAAAAGCCGATTTTTGCCCCGATTCTTCCTTGCAAGGGCCGTAGCGATCCCTGATCATGCACGAATCCCCTGACTAACCGGACAAACAGAATGCGCACCGTATCCTTTGACAGAGGTTTACGAGTTCACTGAGCAGAACTACATCTTGTATCTTGCTTGTGTAGCGATATCCAGGAACAAGAAGAAGCGCGCCAAGAAATTCGGCACGCTCGTCAAGCCGTCGCAGGCACCGCTGCCGGCACCTGCGCCTGCCCCCGCTGAGCCGGGTGACCCTCCCCCTCCCGCTCGGCCGAAGAATATTTAGTCCTCTGCATAAATCTCATGTGTAGCCACTACGAATCGGTCAAGATCCCTGCTCGACTCAAGCAGTATTTCGGAGCAGCGTTTGAGACGCCGGCGTTCTCGGCTGATCTCTGGCCTAAGCGACAAGGTCTTTTCGTACGCCGCCCACCCGAACTCAATGCCGGCGACGATGCCGTGCCCGACCGCGAGGCAGTTCTTGGCCGGTGGGGGTTGATCAGCGCGAGAACGAGTGCTGACGGTATGGCCAAGGCGGAAAAGCTCTCCACCTTCAACGCCCGATCGGAGACGGCCTCCCGGTCGTTCACCTTTGGCAACGCTTGGCAGCGTGCACAGCATTGCATCATGCCGGCCGAGGCCGTCTTCGAGCCGGACTGGCGCAGCGGCCGCGCTGTGCCCACACGGTTCTCCCACGTCGACGGCGTGCCGCTGGGCATCGCTGGCCTGTGGGACAAATTCCGGGATACTGCTGGGCAATGGCATGAGAGCTACACGATGCTCACGATCAACGCGGACCAGCATCCGCTCTTTCGGGAATACCACCGCACCGGCGAGGAAAAGCGCATGGTGGTGATCCTGCCGGCCGGCGCATACGGCGAATGGCTGGCCGCCGGCGCCGATGACACTCGCGACTTTCTACACCCCTTCCCTGCAGACCAGCTGCTGGCCCAAGCAGTGATTCCAGCTGCTGGATCCAGCTTTCTTTTCTGAAATCCCCATGGCTAGCGTCACGACCTTCCCCTTGCCCGATAACCTGGCTCGCGAGCGCATCGAGACAGGCTGGGCCTTGGCCGCGATCAGCGGCAACCAGATCGCCGCGGTGAGGGAATTCAGGCGCCTATCGCCGCAGGTCGCGCAGCACCTTCCGATCGGTGCCGAGCAAGCAGCCGAGGTCATCCGGCGCTGGCTCGATACGCTACCGGCCAGCTCCGTCGTCGACGAGCTGCAGCAGCTCGGCCGGATCACGGTCGGGATGTGCCACGAGGGGCAATTTCTCGAGTGTTAGTTGCACCCTAGCAAGGCGAGCGTGGCGGAAAGATTCGGACAAGGGATATACTGTATAAAAACACAGTATTTAGCTATGGAAACCCCGATCCCAATCGATTCCAACAATCCCGTGCCTGCGTGGCTGCTTGCGGCTCATGTGGCTTGCGGTTTTCCGTCGCCAGCGGAGGACCACGCCCAGACCCGGATCGACCTGAACAAGGTCTTGATCCAGCATCCGGACGCCACGTTTTTTATGCGCGTGAGGGGACCGTCTATGCGCGACGCCGGCATCGATGACGGTGACTGGGTGGTGGTGGACCGTGCACTCGAGGCGCAGCACAAGGACATCGTCCTGGCGGTCGTCGATGGGGACTACACCATCAAATACCTGTCCCGTCGCGCCGGCCGCATTCGGTTGCTACCTGCCAATCCGACCTTTCCACCCATTGAATTTCGCGACGGCCAGTTGCTGGTCGTCTGGGGCGTTGTGACATGGATTATCAAGCCGACCCGGCCGGTAGCCCTGCGCCGCGCCGCCTAGCACTGGTCGACGGCAATAGCTTCTATTGCTCTTGCGAGCGCGTCATGCGCCCTTCGCTCGAGGGACGTCCGCTAGTGGTGCTCTCGAACAACGACGGCTGCGCGATCGCACGCACGGCTGAGGCCAAAGCCCTAGGAATAAAGATGGGTGCGCCGTGGCATGAGATCAAGCACCTGACCCATACACACGGCCTGATCGCGCTATCGGCCAATTTCGCCCTGTACGCAGACCTCTCTGATCGCATGATGTCAGTGATTGGCCAGTTCGCGCCCGCGCAGGAGATCTACAGCATCGACGAGGCCTACCTCGATCTGACAGGTGTGCCGGGCACCGGGCGTGAGCTGGGTGCACAAATCCGTGCCCGCGTGCTGCAGTGGGTCGGCATCCCAACGTGTGTGGGTATCGGCTCGACTAAGACGCTAGCCAAGCTGGCCAATCACCTCGCAAAGAAGATGCCGCATTTGGCCGGCGTGTGCGACCTGACGCTGGCCTCACCCGAGCAGCGACGGCGTGCCCTCTCTCGGGTGCCAGTCGGCGATGTCTGGGGCGTCGGCCGACGCCTGGCCCCCCAGCTGCAGGCGCTGGGTATGGCCACCGCGGCGGATCTCGCCTCGGCCGACTGGCGCGTGCTGCGCGACAAGTTCTCCATCGTCTTGGCCAAGACCGCCCGTGAACTCGCCGGCGAGGCCTGCGTAGACTGGGAAGATGTCGCGCCGCCCAAGCAGCAGATCATGTGCTCGAGGAGCTTCGGGCAGCCGGTGCTTGAGCAGAGCGAGCTGGCCGAGGCACTCGCCGCGTTCGCCACGCGCACAGCCCAGAAGCTACGCCGGCAGGCCTCGCTGACCCAGGCCGTGTACGTGTTCATCCGCACCAGCCCTTTTCGGGCCGCGGATCCTCAGTATTCCGGCTCGGTGGTGGTGCCGCTGGCCACCGCGACAGATCGCACAGACCTATTGATACGCGCAGCGCACGCGGGCTTGGCGCGTGTGTACCGGGCCGGTTTTCGTTATGCCAAGGCCGGCGTATGCCTACTGGACATTGCCAGCCAGGCGCAGGCCTTCGCCCAGGGTGAACTTTTCGGAGCGCTGCCGGCACCGCAGACGCATGGCCCCGTGCGTGATCCGGGGCAGTTGACGCAGGCGGTAGATACGCTGAACCAGCGCTTTGGGCGCGGCGCCGTGACCTGGGCAGCCGGCCAGGCCAGGCCGGAAGCGCGCTGGGGTATGCGGCAGTCACGCATGACGCCGGCAGCAACGACAGACTGGAACCAGGTCATCGAGGTCTGGAAGTAACCGCCGGCGACTTGAACGGGATGCTAGTCTCGCGCCTTTACGTAATGAGAGTCTATGAGCAATAGAGAACGCTACCGGCAACTGCTAACCGATTGCGGCATCACCCGCAGGGCTTGCGATGCAAGGTGAAGATCAAGGGGCGCTCAGGCGCCCTTTTTTTGGCCTATTTCTCGCCGTTATTGCGGACGGTTTGGGCCTTGCGCCATTCTCGGTCACGCCGAGCCTCTTCGTCAGGATCGACGGGCGTGTTCCGAAGCTGGCGCAGATACTCCCTTACCGGCACGCCGGGGGGGATGCCTACGGCGGTAGGACGAGAGCCCCCTGAGGTGAGCGCTCCAACGGCCGCGGCCTGCTGTTGCCCTTGTAGCGGCCGGGGTATGGCCGGAGTGTGGTCCGCGGCCTCGGCAGCGTTTGTGCGATTGAGCTTACGCCAGCGATAGAGCGCCATCCTCAGCGATTCCACGCGTACAGGCATGGCCAGCTTGCTCAATTCCGACACTAAGATTTCGTACGTAGTGCCTCTTTTGACCAGATCATCGAGGTAGGGCAATGCTGCGCGCATTTGGGCCCGACGTCCCATTTCGGACGCGTCTTGGACGGCATGGCGAAGCGATTTGAGCGCGGTCATGTCTATTCAGTCTGTTTTGTCTATGGTGCGTAGAAAGATTATTAGAGCGTGTAGATCATCTGTCTACAGCATGTTGATAGAAAATTATTCTCTGAAATTCCTTGTAGATGAATCGTAGATGGATGCCATGCCGCGCATCATCGCGCCGTTGAATTGCCTTCTTGTAAAACACGCAAACCCAGCATTCATGCGGGTTGCAAGGCACCTTGTTAAACAGGCCAAAATTTCCCGCTCTGAGAAAGCGTTTGTAAAACAATAGGTTGTCGCACCCGCAGGGTGCGTCCTGTGTGGTGCTCTTAAGGGGCCCGAAGGGCATACTTAAGGGCACCTGTGGCCAAGGCCACGGCGTCACGCCAAGGGACCCATGAGCGTAGCGAATGGGCAACGCCCAGGCACCAGACCAGCCCAGGCGGCACACGGCTAGCCCGAGCGAAGCAGGCGGAAGGCAGCTTCACCAGACAAGCCAACAGGACCAGGACAGCCAGGGCAAGAGCAGCGCAACCAGAAGCAGGAAAAGCCCGACGAATGCGGGCACGTTGAGCAAGCAGGCATCAAGAATAGACCACCCAGCGGGTGGTCAGAGGGAAGGCCCGGAACGGGCGGACCTGGGCGGTTTGGCGGGCTTAACGCTGAACGAGAAAATGGGTTGGCGGCTTTGATGCTGGCGATCAGTCCGGCGAATTTCTATCAGCGGCGGCCTTCGCGCAGCGCGACGCTATACCGATGGGGCGATCTGGCACCTGCCATGAAAAAGACCGCCATCGGGCGGTCTTCGTGTAATCCCCTCCCCTGGCCTGCTACGCCTGGGCGGGCTTGCGCATGAGTTCGGGCAACCAGCCGCGTCCGGCCAGCAGCTGCTCGGCGGTGGTAGCGGCTTCACCCTTCTTCATATTGGTCAGCGGTGCCGCCGTGTCCGAGCCGACCGCCTCGGTGACAACTTTGGCGATCTGATCCTTGCTGACAGAGCCCAGGTAGCTCACCACGGTCGGCGACCACCAGCGGGTCATGTCGGTGTCAGTGAGCGAATGCACGGTGCGAACATGGTTGATCTGGCCACCTTCTCCGGTGCTGGCGGGCATGGTCAAGGCAAGAAGCAGCCCCATGAGTGCCATGATCTGGTCATCGTTATAGGCCAGTAGGTGATCCAGCAGCGCCTGGGGTTCTTCAGGCAGACCCGCCAGCAGCTCGGCCAGACGGGCGTCCAGGTGCCGCGCTGCCGGTGATTCGGCGATCAGATCGTCAACGGCTTGAAAGCCATGCCGAGCGCTGTGGGCATGCATCGGGAAGATGTTCCAGGCCGGCGAGAGGTACGAAATGTGATCCGTGACCTGTTCCACCAGTTGGATTAGGTGCAGGCAGACAGCCAAGCGCGGGCGCTGCGCCAGTTCGGCCTGAACGCCCAGGGCGTGCTGCGCTTGCAGGCGGGCGGTCAAGGCCTGCGAATGCACGGGGCGCGTCAGCGGGGCTGGAAGCTCACCAGCGCTGGTGCTGCTCTCCTTGTCGCCCGAGCCGCAGATGAGGGCCTGAGCGGCATCGCGGTCTTCGCGCCGGATCAGGCCGCGCTTGGCGATGAGGTTGCCCGAATCGTCAAGCGTCAGGATCGTGCCCGCGACCTGCTTGTGCTTCGGGTTGAACTCTTGCAGTTCGTTCTCGATGACTTCGATCTGGTTCTCCAGGTCTTCAAGTTTGGCCAGAATGGCATCCTCGTCGCCCTCGTCCGCATCGTTCTCTTCCAATGCATTGAGTTTTTCCTGTTCGGCCCGGTGGGCATCGTTCAGTTTCTTTAGCTGCGCGGCCTCGCTCTTGGTGGGTTCGCGGGCGGTTTCTTTCAGTTGCCCATACTGGCGCGAGTCATCCCAGGTGAAGCGGGTCAGAAATTCGACCCACGCCCAGCCTTCGCCGCTGACGGCAGCGGCCAGCTTGCTGCGCTTCATTTTCTCGATCGCCAGGGTTTCCGCCTGGATGGGGTCGGCCAGGAACACGCCTTGATTGCCCTCGGTGAACAGGTCGCGGCGCACGATGCCGCCCGCCTTCTCATAACCGGCGATGGTCAGATAGCGGGCAATCGGAGCAGAGGCCGACATTTCGCTTTCGGCCAGCATCTCGCGAATGGAACGGGGGATGGAGCTGGGGTGATTATTGCGGCAGGCCTTCCAGGCCGAGCGCTGGCGTTCGTGGTCCCCTACTCCAGCCAATGCCTGAAGCGCCTCAAAGGACATTTTCTTGTCATCGTGGCGGTACAGGTCGAGCAAGTCGGGCGCGACATTGGCCAGAGCCAACAGTTTCTTTACCGAAAGGACACTTGCGCCATGCGCGGCGGCGATGGCCTCGGCGCTCATGTTCTGGTCTTGATGCAGGCGGTCGTAGGCGACGATGAGGTCAACCGTATGCATGTCCTCGCGGGCGACGTTCTCGATCAGGCTGGCATGGTGCGCGTGTTCCTTGGCGATGATCCGCACACTCACGAGGAAGTCATTGCCAATCTTGCCTTGCTCAAGCAGAAATTGCAGGGCGGCAAGGCGGCGGCCACCGGCGCAGACGCCAAAGGTGCCGTCCGCTTCCGCGACCACGATCAGATTGTTCAGCAGGCCTACAGCCAGAATGGTAGCGGCCAGCTGCTCGACGGTCATGGCCGCTTTTCGGCTCCGCGCCTGGTAGTCCGTGGCCAGGTGCAGCGTGGAGAGCGGAACATCCTGGCGCAGGGCGGCGTCGGCGATGGCGGCGATTTCAGCGGTGGTAGTTTTCATGGCGGTAGCTCCTAGGGGATTGAGAGGGCAGGAATGCCCAGGGAGGGGTTAGAAACCTTGCTTGGACAGCTCATCGGTCATCGTGCGCGAGACGATGGTCTGCTGTTCGTCGGTGAGGGTGTGCAGGATGCTTTGCAGGGCCTGGGTACTGGCCATGGCGCGGGCGAAGTCCTCACGCAATGCGACGATGGCCTTGCGTTCGCCGGACTCGGCGAATCGGCGGTAGACATTGCCCCACTCGCCCCAGGTGGGGGTGAGGTTGATGGTGCGGGCTTTGGTCTTGGCGGTGGTCATGGTGTGCGTCCTATTCAGAAGCGGTCGAATGCCGCGATGGTGTCCTGGATGCCCAGGGCTTCGGTGGCGACGATCTTCCAGTGCTTGGCGCCGATACCGCGCAGACTGTGTTCGATCTGGCGCAGGGGAATGCGGCTGATGTGGGTGGCGTAGCTGCGCACGGCGCGGTGCATGAAACGGCGCATCGTGTCGCGGTCCTGGCCGAGGTCGACCAGTTCGCGGAAGAACTCATCATCGATCCGGTGGCCGCGCACTTCTGCCGCTTCCAGGCGGCTGGCCAGAAGGCGGGCAGCGCGCACCCAACGGCCCGCATCTTCGTCGGGGATGGCCTGGACCAGGACATCGAGCTTGGATTGCTTGATCTGGCGGCTGTAGGCTTTGAGGGCGCGCAGGATGAAGCAGGTCGTGGTGCCGAACGGCACTTCGCGCATGGGTTTACGGCGGATCGCGTTGATGATGTCTTCGGCGTGGCTCATGGCGGGATGTCCTGGTCTATGTCGTGATGGGGTCGGTATCGGCTGGCTTGGGCCGATCCGCTGGACCGGCCCGGGGTGACTGTCAGAAAGGCAGGTCGTCATCCATGTTCTGCGAATCGGCTGGCGTGGACGGCTCGTTACCCGGGCGGCTGGTGGCGCCGGTGGGATTCATCTTGTCGAGGAACTGGACGACGTCGGCGACGATCTCGGTGCTGTAGCGGTCGGCACCGGTGTCCTTGTCCTGCCACTTGCGCGTTTTCAGGCGACCTTCGATGTAGACCGAGCGGCCTTTCTTGCCGTATTCGCCGACGATTTCGGCGAGGCGGTTGTAGATCACGACGCGATGCCATTCCGTCTCTTCGCGCTTTTCGCCGGTGTTCTTGTCCTTCCACTTGCTGGTGGTAGCCACAGACAGTGTGGTGATGGCTGCGCCGTTGGCGTTGTAGGTCGTCTCGGGATCACGGCCGACGTTGGCGATCAGTTGGACTTTGTTCAGGGATGCGCTCATGTTCAATCTCCTAGTCAGATGCCCGGATGGGCGAGTGGTGCTGCGGTTAAAACTTCAAAAGGATTCAAGCTTTGAAGGGTTCGCCACTTCGTCCTTGAAGATCACGTAGACCCTGTTCGTAGGTTTTGGATTTGGTCTTCAAAGCTTTCCTGCGGTGAATCGCCTTCATCCTCGTTAGTCAGTGAGCCCTTGCCGTCCGTGACCACGGAGCGAGGACCGGAAAGGGAACGTGGAATAAATGGGGGGACCCGCTTGCGGGGGGAAACCGTTTATGCCGCGAAAGTCCCTTGCAGGCCGCAGCGCAGTGGTACGGTCGGCGCTTTAGGGCTTACTGGCTAACGACGGTGAAGGCCTGCGAGACAGTGTGTGAAGAGACAAATCCGGCGCGCGCCGAGCGCCCCATGCCCCGCAGGGGCTCAAATGGCATCCGGAACGGATGCACAGCCGAAGGCTCCAGCAAGCGAAGCGCGCAGCAGACTTGTGGGCATCGAGCAGGGTCTACCGACAGAAATGAAAATGGCCCCACGTGGGGCCGAGCTGCTGGCTAGAACAATGTCATCTGGCCTGCGGCCGCCGCTGCTCTGGCAGCATGGGGCACGAAACTATGCGCTTGGGGCTGGATGGTTGGCTGTTGTACGTCGGCTGCATCAGAATTCACCGTCTTCGCGGCATCGGTATCTTCTTCGTCGCGCTGGCGAAGCCGAGCGCCCCAGCCGCCCATGATGTGCGCAGGCGTGTACCAATGCTCCCAGGCCTGGCCAGACAGCGCATTGCCGTGGATTACCTGCGCAGGGATATGCAGCAGCGCCAGTTGCAAGAACGTCATGTGCGCGCAGCGCCGGTCGATGTCGATCGCTACCGCATGCATCGATTGCTGATATGGCACGCCGGCCTGATGCAGGGACTGAGCTGCCGCGATGACCATGCCGCCGGCGCCGCAGGCCGGCTCCAGTAGGCGGACGAATCCACGTTCGCCGACTTTCTGCACAAGTTCTTGGCCCTCGCCCATGAGCATCATGCCCATCATCATGGATACTTCGTAGGGGGTGAAAAACTGTCCGTTGTGAGAACTGCCCATGTCCAGCATCATGAAGGTGCTGCCCAATAGGTCGCCAAATTCGCCCACGGCCTGGCTCTTCTCGAAGGCCATGACCAGGTGCGCGAAGGCCTCGGCCAGCTGCTGCGCCTCATCCTTTTCGTACTGGCCCATGATCTGGCGGTACCGGTCCTCGCGCGCATCAGCCTGGCGCAAATCCAGCTTGGCCAATGCAATAGCCGAAACCTCAATCCAGTCGGACCACACGCGGTCCAGACCGCGGCTACGGCCGATGGCCTGCAATATGCCCAGGATGGCCTTTTGATGTTCGCCAGCCGAATTGAAGTAGCGGCGCTGCTGCGCTTTGCTCATGGTGTGCTCCGTGATCTGGGCGGTATTGCCCGGACCCGCAGGGCCACGCCGCAGCGCAGCGCTCAAGGGGCGCAGCCGGCAAAGCCGCCAGCGCACGACGTGCGCGCAGCCCTTGAACGCGAGAACGGTGTGTCACCATGACCGGGAGCAAGACTGCCCTCCCCGTC
Source organism: Bordetella sp. FB-8 (assembly GCF_000382185.1). Classification (NCBI taxonomy): domain Bacteria; kingdom Pseudomonadati; phylum Pseudomonadota; class Betaproteobacteria; order Burkholderiales; family Alcaligenaceae; genus Bordetella; species Bordetella sp. FB-8. The sequence continues at coordinate 4,012,593 of NZ_KB907784.1, forward strand.
TGGCTTGCGACGATCGTGTTTGAAATGAAGGCTGGGGGTTGGCAAGCGCAGCGCGCAGCGCCGGCTATGCAGGCGCGCAGGCGTCAGCCGAGGAACGAGGGAACGATGGAAGCCCGACAGGGGCGAGACACACGGATGTGGGGTTCATCCGTGGGGCTTGATGCGCAGCACGACAGCGCGGCCCGGCTCTGCCGGGAGACGCTAAGATTGATTCACTTGCTTTTGAAATTCCGGATCATCCGCTTGGGAGAAATCATGGCAGAGATAAAAATAATCGACTGCGCTACTGTCGATGAAATCTGGGATGCGATTTCACCCATTGGCCATGAACTTGGCGGTGCGCGGTATCGCTATATTTTCCGAGGTCAAAAGGACAGCACCTGGAAGCTTACACCCCAAGTCTATCGAAAAGAAGTTGTAGAAAAATACAAGACCGGCATTTTGAGTTTGGCGAAAGATCGCTCAAATCAGACTTTTTTTGAATGGGCGTTGCTATCGGATTTTGTCCAATTTTGCGATATGAGAGGCTTGGCGATTCCTTGCGACTCAATGGCGTTTCGCGAATATTTTCAGAGTGAAAATATTATGCGGATACACGCCGCGGATACCAGCGCATGGCCGCAAGAACAGGTCATTCCCTTGATGGCGCAGGCTCAGCATCACGGCATCCCGACGCGCCTACTGGACTGGACCAGCAACTCATACGTAGCTGCCTACTTTGCAGCGCTGGGCGTCGTCAAAGATGGCCAGATATCTGACGATGGGAAGCTTGCGATATATGGCTTTACATTCAATGAACGCAGGCAGGATGTCGGATATCGATACGCTAGGGTGCCGGGCAGTACCTCGGTCAATCTGGCAGCACAGTCGGGTTCATTCGTTCTTGTGAACAATAGTGGACATCCAATTCAGGACTTCACCTATGGAGTATGTCTTGAAGACAAACTGCATGAAAACCCAAATGCGGGTGAGAGATTGATTAAGTTGACGCTTCCTCATCGATTCGCGGCAAAGCTGCTGATGCGATGCAGAAAATTCGGATTTTCCGCGGCATCAATGTTCCCCGGATATGATGGTGCAGCGAATGCGGTCTTGGAACTCGCCTTGGCAAAAGGCTTCGAGTCTCAATTCGAGCAGTAGCATTCACGGCCATAGGAACACAGGCGAAATGTCGATGCTGCCTCTGCATTGACCAACCCAGGTTCATGTCGCGCCGTAAGGCGCGACACTAGAGCGTGCTTACCCCTCTGGCGCAGCCACAAACCACCCCGAATTTCCGCGTAGCAGCTCTCATGCAGGCTGAGCAAAGCGGGCCGAACTCGGCCCGCCCAGGCATATCAGGTAGAACCCAGCCCGAACCACACCCGCCGAGCCAGGCTGGCCAGGTCGATATCCCCGAGCGCGACGGCCGCCAGTTCGGTATCTGTCAGGCTTTGAATAAACTGCACGCGCACCAGTACGCGGCGCCGGGCAAGCTCCGTTTCGGCCATAGCACCAAAGTCTTCGCCGGCGGCGATTAATCGGACGCGGCTGATATCGGTTCTGGCCATGCCGCACAACCGTGCGCAGATATTTTCTTGCATCTCGGTGGCGGCGCTCATGCAGCAATCCTCAAATCCTGGGGCTGGGCGAGCCTGGCCACGGCCACGGCGTGGTATTTCGGATCCAGCTCGATACCGAGATATCGGCGGCCGGCATCGCGGGCCGCTACGCACGTCGAACCGGAACCGGCGAAGGGATCGAGGACGATCCCGCGCGCCGGCGAGAAGGATTCGACGAGCGGGCGCAGGCATTCGACGGGTTTTTGCGTGGGGTGATAGCGATTGCCGGTGTATTTCCAGGGCAGAACGTCGGCCAGCGGCGACGCCGGCATGGCCGGCCGGCCCTTGGTGAGCAGGTACGCCGATTCGTGCTGGTACTTCAGAAAGCGCGAGGACGAGCTGTAGGACTTGGCAAAGACCAGGTGCCCGACAATCCGAAAGCCGGCCGCGCGCCAAGCGGCCATGAATTGATCAACAGCCTGCCAGCCGTAGAAAGAGACACAAAACGCATCCTCGCGCAGGACGCGGTGCATTTGCGCGAAGGCCGGGCCCAGCCAGTCGCCGGCGACGTCGCCCGCGATGCTGCGGCCGGTGCGGTCCTTGTAATTGACCAGGTATGGAGGATCGGTGAGGATGAAATCAACGCTGTCAGTGGGAAAGGTCGGCATGACTTCCAAGCAGTTGCCCTGGACAATGCGGCTCATGTGCGGCTCCTTGTCGTGCAGCCGCGGCAGGGAGTCTGCTTTGCGCTGCACGGGGCATGCGGGCGCTGGGCACGCAAAGCGCGGTCAAGGGAGCGTGGAATACCGCAGTAAGCGCAGCGCGCGAGGATATGCCGCGAAAGCCCTTGAAAGGGGCGCGGCGGCGACAATCACTTGCGCCGCCGGCGCCGCTGTCCGAGCTGGCGGGAACAGCGACGGTAGGCTCCGTGCAGTACTTGGAATGGATTGCCGTCGACCAGGCCTCGGCGCAGCCGCCAACTTCAAGAGCAAAAAAAGAGCGCGCAGCGCGCGCCCGAAGCCTACATATGCCCTTGCTGAGCCAGCGACACGACCTGGTTGCCCGCCACGATCACGTGATCGAGCAGGCGCACGTCGACCAGCTGCAGGGCTTTCTGGATCTGCCGGGTGAATTCGATGTCGGCCGAGCTGGGGCTGGCCAGGCCGCTCGGATGCGGATGCCCGATGAGAATGGCGGCCGCATTCAGCTGCAGGGCGCGTTTGACGACTTCTCGGGGATAGGCTGCGCACTGAGAAAGCGTCCCGCCGAATGGCTCTTCGTAGGCGATCAGCTGCAGCTGGTTGGTCAGGTAGGCGATGCCCATTACCTCGCGCTGCATCCCGCCCAGCTTGGCCAGGAAATAATCCTTGACCTGATCGGGATGATTCAGTTGTGCGCCCCTCGGGATCGAGGCATCGATAGCACGCCGACCGGCATCCATGATCTCGATCGGCGTGGCAGGCCGAAGGCCCGCGGCATCCCGGACGCAGAGCGCAGCATGCTCGAGCTCGCCGGCGCCAGCTGGCAGAGCAGGAACGGCAGGGGCGATCGGAAGTGCGAAAAGGGAAAGCTGCAGCATGTTGAATTCTCCAAGTAGCCTCGGCGGGTTTGCCGAATGGCCACCAGGCCCTGCCCGCAGCGCAAGCAGTCAGGGGGCCGAGCATTCGGCCGGTGCAGCCGCAAGCCGCCAGGCGCAGCCCTTGACGGCGAGAACGGGCAGGTACGATTGGAGAAAGACGGCAAACCCAACCCCCTCCCCTGGCGTTGGGTTCTCATACGGCAAAGCTGCCAACATAGGTTGTAAACAGGCACGTAGAGCGCGCCTGTAGGCACCAATTCGTGGAAAAATAAATTCCGAATCGAGTGTGCTACTCAAAACATGGGTGGCAGAAACCGACCCACAAGGGACAGTCGAGTCACCAGAAAGCGGACGTTCAACGCACTCGACCGGGAGATATACCGTTAAAAGAGTCAATCCGTAGCAACGACGCTCGGCTCCGCAATCTTCGTGCGCCGCTTTGTTGCTAGTCGCTTAGTGCTCCATTGCACAAGCATCGCTAAGACAGCCGCCTCCGCGAACGCCACGAGTGGCCGCTGGTAAAGCAGTGAGAACGAAAGCAGCAAACAAAATGCGGCAAACGAGAACCTTCCAAGCACCATGCCTCGAAGCAGCGAGATTACAAAGGCTGGCCCATGTGCGCGGTGAGACGACACCGATAAAACGATTCCGAGAAGTGGAAATACCGCCAGCAGACCGCTCCAGGCGGGGCCTGCCCATCCAGATAACGAGGTGACTAGTACCGTCAGCACAGCGCCGGCAACCATCCTGCCTATCAGGTCGGACTGTGTAAGCGGTGCGCCAGCTGCGACCGCCGAGCTGCGTGGCAAGAACGACTGGCCGAAGCACACAGCAGCGAGGGCGGCGGTTGCGGCCCACACCGGCGAAGTTGGCATCATTGATAGGCCATACGCGGATATAAACCATGCGATAAGCCCGACTGCTAGCGCAACCGGCCATGTACGCGAGCGGCAGGTCCATGCATATGCAAAATTGAATGCTTCTGACGCGAGGATCGCGGAGAGGGAAAGTGTGGCAGCACGCGCGCCGAAGACCGGGCCATGCGCAAGAACAAGAATGAACAGAATCGGACCTGCTACCACCGGCAGTCCAGCCAACCAGCCCGCAATCGATGGCCCCCACCATTTACCCGACATTGAAACGACAAGCAAGAACAGCGGGACAAGCGTTAGTTTGAGCGCGAGCATGCCGAAATCGAGCGGATTTAAAGTGGGATCATACCCTCGTCCCCCCATATCACGGCTCCTGATTCTGTCTGGGTCACTGCATCGCCGAACTGCTGTTATTCGCACACCACGACGAAGGACGGTTTGTGGCCGCACTCCGACCGATGAGGCCGGCTCGAAGCGCTTCGCCGCGGAAAGGTCGCTGTCCGGCAGTTTCCTGCCAATGACTCGTTTACACAAAATTCTGCGCACTCCCGCAGCCGGCGCTCCAGCTCAACCGCGGGATGAAATCACGACGCAGTAGCTTGTGTCGCCGCACCCTCACATTGCTCTGCCGCCTCGAACCGCACGAAGCGCAGCGCCAACGTCGGCAGCACCAGCAGAGTCAGCGAGGTCGAGCTGAACAGGCCGCCAAGGATTACGATGGCCATCGGCCCTTCGATCTCCTGCCCCGGAAGATGTGCGCCGATTGCCAGAGGGAGCAAGCCCAGCGCCGTGACCGAGGCAGTCATCAGGATCGGTGTCAGTCGGTTCATCGCTCCAAGCTGCGCCGTCTCCCAGGACCAGGGCAGACCATCCTCGGCTACCAGCGACCGATAGTGCGACAACAGCATGATGGCGTTGCGCAGGGTGATGCCGAAGACCGTCACGAAGCCGACCGCCGCGCCCAACGAGACCGGCAGCCGCGCGAGCCAGATCGCGGCGACCCCGCCCACCAGTGCGAAGGGAAGGTTGACCGCCAGAAGCGCCACCGTCCGCCCGTCGCGCAGCGCGATAAACAGCAGGCCCAGAATTGCTGCCAGCGCCAAGGCAAAGTCCAGTGCCAGTTGCAGCCTAGCCTGCCCCGATGCCGCCGCCGTTCCGCCGATGCGCAGGTATTCGCCAGACGCTAAGGGCAGGCCAGCGAGCCTACGGCGAGCTCGCGTCACGAACTGCCCGGCGCTGCCGCTGACGTTGGCGGTAACGAGCTGCACGCGTTGGGCACCGCGGTGCAGGATAAGCGACTGGCCGGAGCGCTCACGGATCCGCGCCAGCGCGCCCAGCAATACCACCGTGCCGTCGCGGTTGACCAGCGGCACCTTGGCGATCGCTGTCGGATCCGAGCGCAGGGCGGGCGGAAGCACCACCACGATGGGCAGCGATGCCCCCGCCGTGTAGACTCGGCCAACCGTGCGGCCGCTATAGCACGTCTGGATGGCATTCAGGACCTCCGCCGGAGTGAATCCGTATCGCGTCAGCTCCTCGCGATCAAGGACGATCGAGAGTTCCGGGGTGCCCGGCGGTGCCTGGATACGCACCCCAGCTGCCCCGGGAACCTGACTCAGGGCGTCGGCGACGTTCCGGGCATCGTCGTTCAACGCGGAGAGACTGCGGCCGTAGATCGTCACCACCACGGGGGCGGTTACACCGGAAAGCGTCTCATGGATTCGTTCAGTCAGGAAGGTGTTCGCCCACCAGCGCACCCCCGGCGCGCCTCGGACAGCCTCCAGAATACGGCGCTCGGCGACTGCGCTATTGGCGTTGCCCTTGCCCGACAGGCTGACATCGATTTCCGCCTTATTGGTCAGGGCGTTGCCGTTGGAGAGGTGGGCGCGGCCGGCGTGCATCACCGCATCGCCCACCTCGGGCATGCGCTGCATGATTGCGACTGCCCGCTCGCCTATGCGCATGGTTGTAGCCAGCGACGTGCCCGGCGCCGTCTGAAAATGCACGATCAGGTCGTTCTCGTTGAAGCGCGGCAGGAAGCTGGTGCGCAGCAGCGGCACACTGGCCAAGCCGCCGACCACCAGGATGCCCACCAGTGCCCAGACCGGACGGGGGCGCCGGTGCACGGCGGCCAGCAGATGGCCGTAGGTACGCTTGGCGGCGGCGACCACCGGCGGATCGGCCGGGTCCAGTCGGCTGTGGCCGAGCAGGAGCATAGCCAATGCCGGGGTGACTGTGAGCGCGACCGCAAGCGACGACAGGATGGCGAAGATGTAGGCCAGTGCCAGTGGACCGAACAGACGCCCGGCCACGCCCGTCAGGCGCAGGATAGGCAGGAACACGATGACCACCGAGAAAGTCGCGAAGATCACCGCCTTGCGCACTTCCATGGTCGCGCGCAGCATGACCTCGGCAATCGGTCGCGGCTGCGCCAGGGCGCGATTCTCGCGCAGGCGACGATGGATGTTCTCCACCCCCACCACCGCGTCGTCCACCACTTCGCCCAGGGCGATCGCGAGCCCCCCGAGCGATAGCGTGTTCAGGCTGAAACCGAAGTGGTCCAGGATCAGCGCTGCGGCGAGAAGCGACAAGGGAATCGCGGCGAACGAGACAATCGCCGTGCGCCAGTTGCGCAGTGAGAGGTACAGCACCAGGACGATCAGCACTGCGCCGATGGAAAGCGAGTTGCGCACATCGCGCAGAGCGGTGTCGATGAACGAGGCCGGACGTAGCCCGTTGGGCTGGACCTTGATGCCGTCGCGCTTGAGCGCGGGTGCCAGGGTCGCGAGCGCTCGGTCGAGCCCTCGCGTGACGGCTAGGGTATTGGCGCCGTACTGGGAGCCCACGACCAGAACCAGGCCGGGCCTGGTGCCCACCAACGCCCCGCCGATGGCCGGCGGCGGCGCCGCAACGATGTGCGCGACCGCGCCCAGGGTCAGGCTCTGGTGAGCACGACGCAGCAGCAGGCTGTTGGCCAATGCTGCAGGACTCGTCGCCTGGCCATCGCTCATCAGGAAGAGCTGCTGGTTGGGCGTATTGACAACGCCGGCGCCGCGCACCCCGCTCGACTCGGCGGCCGCCGTAGTCAGTTGGTTGAGACCGATGTGCAGCGCAACAAGCTTGTCCGGATCGAACTGAGCCTGGAACTGTTCGGGCCGCGCGCCGAAGATCACCACCTTGGACACGCCCGGCACGGCGAGCAGGGCCGGGCGGACGGTCCAGCGCGCGATCTGGGTCAATTGCATCAGCGACAGCTTGGTTGAGGACAGCCCGATGGCCTGCGCCACGCCGGTGGACGACTGCAGCGGTGCGACCACCGGCGTCGCCCCGGGAGGCAGCGTAGGCGTGAGCGGCGCCATGCGCTGCGCCACGAGCTGCTGGTCGCGGTACACATCGGTGCGACCGCCGAACACCGCTGTCACCACCGACAGTCCCTCCATGGACTGCGAACGCAGGTGCGCCAGCCCTGGAATGCCGTTGACGGCGTCCTCGACCGGCGTGCTGACCAACGCCTCGATCTGTCGGGGCGCCAGCCCGGCGGCGTTGGTCACGACGGTGACCGTGGGCTGGCCGAACTCCGGAAAGACGTCATAAGGCGCATGGATCACCGCGACGACGCCCAGTAGCGATAGCCCGAGTGCCGCGAACAGGACCAGCCAGCGAAGGCGCAGGCAAAACTCGACGATTGCACGCATCATCATTCCCCTTCAATCGTCGTCATCATCTTCAGGCTTGGCCGCCTTGGCCTTCGCCACTGGTGGCGATTGCGACGCCGAGAACACCAGCGCCGTGCCGACGACCACGATGCGCTGTCCGGGCCGCAGCGCTTCATCTTCACCTCCCGCCACGAAATACCCCTGCCGTGTGCGCGCCGAGCTAGGCACCGCGACTGGAATGAACGTGCCGGCGCCGCTCTGGCGGTACACCAGTGCCTGCCCGTCATGCCAGACCACGGAAGCCGCGGGAACCAGCACCCCGGCAATTGTCCCCGGCCCGCTCAGAGCGACTGTGAGCGGCGTACCGATCGGCGCGGAATCCTGGGCCGCCATTAGGTAGTACAGACTGGGGCCTGCCACCCCCCCGGCGGCGCGCGGAGCGCGGCCGATCAGGCGCAGGGTCACGCGCTTGCCGTCAGGCGTCGATGCCGGGGGGGAAGTCGATACGGACGGCAGCGACTGCCCGAGCGGTAGACTCACCTCAACGAGCTGCTGGGTGCCGCTCCCCAGTTGCGGCAGCGGCTCCGCTGCGGAGGCTGCGGCCGCCCCGAGCGTGGCGCCCCAGTCGGTGCGGCCGCGCGCCAAAAGTGCGCCCAGTTGCGCTTGCGCGCTGACTTGAGTAGCCTGGGCGACCTGCAGTCGCGATTGCGCAGTCTGGAAGGCAGCCTGCGAGATGTTGTGCTGGGTGCCGTACAGATCGGCGGCGCGCGCCGCTTCGCTGCGCGCCAGCGCTGTCGCCGCCTGTGCCGCCATGAGCTTACCGCGCGCAGCGGCGATCTGCGCCGACAGGGTGATCAGCGAACTGGGGTCGAGGACGATGCCAAAGGCTGTTGTCCGCGGTGCGCGTTCGACCTGCCGCAGCGCGACGGTGCGAATCCCACCTGCCGAGAGCGCCTTGGCGTCGAGGGTGACGGTGGCGAGTTGCCCCGCGCCAGCAGTGCTCGCGGCGGCGATGGCGGCGACCGCAATTGCGGCACACTTAAGAAATGTCCTATGCATCATTGGCTCCGGTTAGCAACCAGGAAGGGGTGATAGAGCGCCGCTTCGAGCTGACCGAGTGCCTGGCGCTCGTGCACCGCCGCTGACAGCGCGCCTTGCTGCGCCTGCACGTCGTCCAGTTCGGCGCCGAGCAGCCGCAGGCGGCCTATCTGGCCTGCGGCGAAGGCGCTGCGCTGCCGGTTGAGCGCATCTGCGGCCGCGGTGCTCAGTCGTCGCGCGCTGATCCGCTCGGATTCGCTGGCATGCCAATCCGTGCGGGCCTGATCGATCTGCGCCAGCACCTTGGTTTGAGTCGCGAGAAACTCCTCCTCGGCAACGCGCCGGGCTGCACGGGCCTGAGCAATCGGGCCCTGGTTCTGGTTGAAGACGGGCAGTGGCAGGGAAAACGACACAATGAACTTGTTGTCGCCCTGGTCGTAGTGGTAGCCGGGACCGATGTCGATCGCGGGGTACTGCTGCGCGACAGCCAGGCGCAACGCTGCCTCCGCTGCAGCGTAATGCGCAAGGGCGGCGAGTACGTCGGGACGTGAAGTGAGCGCGGAGTGAACCAAAGACTCGAGGCGGCCCGGCTGCCGTGGATGGATAATCCCCCGCATGTCGAGGTCAACGCCGTCAAGCGCCGCTATCGGCAGGCCCAGCGCCGCGGCCAGGGCGGAGCGCGCTAGCCGACTGGCGCGCCGATCCGAGGCGAGTTGCAGTTCGGCCTGATTGAACGCGAGTGTCGCGGTCGTCAACGTCGCCGCCGAGACCATCCCCGCCTGGTAGCGTTGCGTGACCGCGTCGCGATAACGGTCCGCGAGGGAGACCCGCTGGGCGGCGAGCGTCGCAGCTTGCTGCGCGGACCACAGGTCGAGCATCGCCGAGCGGACCTGATCGCGCAGTTGCCAGGCGGTGACATCTATGGCCTGTCGCGCTTGCTCGGTCCGGGCGCGCGCCTGGGCGATGCGCGCCGGACGAGCGCCGTAGGACTGGATCAGGAAGGTGACGACGGGACCGACCGTCCACGGTGGGGCAGTGGTCGTCGCATCATAGGTCGGTGCGAGCTGCAAGGTCGGGTTGGGCAGCGCCGCAGCCGTAGTTTCGCCACCCTGGGCCTCATGCAGCTTGGCCGCGGCCAAGGGCATGTCGGGCCGTTCGTAGACGGCCACCAGAGACAAGGTGCCGATATTCCAGCGCGGCGATCCGCCTTGGTGCAGTTGGGCCGCGAGAAAGCGCAGCAAACGGGGATCGAACAGGGTGCGCCGAGTCAACTCCCGCGCTGTCTGATCTGGATGGATGGGTTGCGGTGTATAGCTCGCACATCCGGCAAGCAGCGCGGAAACGAGCAAAGCGGCCGGCAGACAGGTCTTCATCGCGTCGTGTCGCATGAGTAAAAGCTCTCATGCTAGGAACGCGCATGTCGTCAATTTGTCGTTGGCCTGGCCTCGTTGCCGTTGCGCCTGTCGTTGCGAAGATGCAGATCCAGCCGCACCTGCAGTTCGCCTGCTTCGCTGTGCATATACTCAAGCGACCAGCCGAGTCGCTCGCACAGCTGCCGTACCAGATACAGCCCAAGCCCGGCACCGAGGACGCGACCGCCCTCGGCGAGGGCCAGCGAGCGGTACAAGCGGGCCACGGTAGCGGCGTCAAGTGCCTCGCCTCGACTATCGATGAAGAACACGCCGTCACGCAGCGCAATCTCCAGACGGCCAGCCGGGGTGTGCTCGATGGCGTTGCGCACCAGATTGCCGAAAATCATCGCGGCCACTGCGGGCGCAACCCGTACCGCAGCCGGCTCGATCGCGCCGACTAGAAGCGTCAGCGGCCGCCCCTCGAGCAGGGGCCGGTAATCGATGATCAAATCGGGCAACCATGCTTCAAGCGCCAAGGGCGCCACTGCGGCGGGGGGCGAAGGTTCTTTGGCAAGCTGCAGCAGGGCCGCTAGCGTTTCCTGCATCACCTGGGCCGTGAGGCAGATGCGATGCAGCGCTCGCCGGCCATCGCCGCCGAGCGGCTCGGACTCAAGCACCTGCGCGGCACCCGCGATCACCGAGATTGGGGTACGCAGTTCGTGGCTCGCAGTGTCGATGAATTCGCGCTCGCGCAACACGAAGCCGTCCAGGCGCTGCAGAAAGCCGTTGACGGCGGTCTCTAGTGCCTGGATCTCCTGCAGCCGGTACCCAGGCGCTAAACGCGCCTCGCGGTGGGACGGATCGAGCGCGTGCACGGAATCGACCAGGCGTGAGACCGGACGCAGCAACCGACCAGCGAACCACCATGTGGCAGCCATTAGCAGGCCCAGCCCGGCCGCGACGATCGCGTCGAGCAGGTAGGCTAGGCGGCGCTCCTGCGCCCGCTGCGCAGAAATATCGATCAGCGCGGCCATGCGATGGCCCTGCACGTCCCGCACCAGTACCGCGAAGGGCAGGTTCTCCGGGTCGATGTCGTCGTACAGGCCCGGACCAAGACGGCGCACCTCAGCCGGCAGGCTTCGTGCGGCCTGCGAGTCCAGGTCGATCAGGCGCACCTTCGGTGGCTTCAGGTCGCCGGCCGGGAGGTGGGCGGCTCTCAGGTCGCGCACCATCACATCGCCGAGCAGGCTCATCCACACCAAGCGCTCGTGGCGGTCGTTCAGGAACGTGCCGACGGCGATCAAAGCCGCGCTCAGGACCGCCGCATATAGCAGCAGTCCGACGGTAATGCGGGCGCGCAGGCTATTCGTCTTCACGATCGTCGGTGCCTGCCGTCGCGGTGAGCCGGTAGCCCACTCGGGGCACGGTGTGCAGCAGCTTGTGCGCAAAAGGCGCGTCGATCGCCCGGCGTAGCACGTGCATCTGCGAACGCAGCAGGTCGCGGTCGGGGGGATCATCGCCCCAGAGTACTTCCTCCAGTCGCTCCCTCGGCACGAGAGCCGGCGACGCACGCATCAGCACTTCCAGCAGGCGGCGGGTGGCTGGCTTTAGGGCAATTGGCCGCGCGTCGCGCGTGACCTCCGCCGTGCTCAGGTCCAGCACCAGATTGCAGACCTTCAGCCGGGTATCGGTCACCCGGCCGCTGGCACGGCGGATCTGCGCGAGCAGCCGCGCCTCCAGTTCAGCAAGGTCGAACGGCTTGACTATATAGTCATCGGCGCCGGTGCGCAGGGCCTCGACCTTATCGGCTGTTTCTCCCCTGGCAGTGAGCATCAGCACGGGAACATCCTTGCGCACGCTCTGGCGTAGCGCCTGCAGAACGCGCACGCCGTCCATGCGCGGCAGCGTCCAGTCGAGAACGATCGCGTCGTAGTGATTGTCCGCGACAAGGCGCAGGCCGGTGGCGCCGTCGGGCGCGGCGTCCAGTATATGGCCGCGCGCTTCGAAGTACGCGAACAGGTTGGCCACCAATGCGTGGTTGTCCTCGACGACGAGCAGTTTCATGGGAGGCGGGGCGAGTTTTTGGGTGTTGAGCCGCTTCACGAATGGGCGGATTTAAAGACGAATTTAACCCACCTATAACTTGCGGTCTCTACGTCGTGATGGCCTCACCGAGACATCGAACGGCTGCTTTGTGAGAATATGATGAAGAACTGTTCCTGGCCACGCACGGTAATTTGCGGATCAGCCTGATTGAAAGTCGGCTATGCAGTCTCTAGTCTTAACCTCCTCTGCAACCGCATTGTCGACGATCTGACGGCTTAGATTGAGCGTCCGTTCCTGGCCGGTATCAGACATACTAGCTATGACATGGCCGAGTAGCATCTAGCTTCCCGGCCAGGGTGCGTATTTAGGCTTTGAATTCTGCCATTTTCTCGGCCAAAGTCCAGAGCGCACGGTTGAGCGCTGTGTTTTGTCCGATGCCGGTAATGGCACGCGTGGATGTCGGCCGCTTCTTGGCATTACGGCCGGCGAGCCCTCCTCGGACGATGTTTTCCTGAGCAACGTTAAAGACAGTCCAGAGATCGCGGCCAATGTCGGCCTGCCGGCGCGGGCGGATCAGCTGTTCGGCAGCGATGGGCACGTGGTCGGCGTTGTCGTAGCGCAGCTGCAGAGCAGCGGCGGCGAAGGCATGGCGCTCGTCGGCCGACAGCGTGAGGCTTTCCATGCGCTCGCGCGATTCGGTGATCAGGTCGAAAGATTCGAGTATCACGTTTGCACCGTCCAGGACCTGGTCCTTGATGTTTCCCTTGTGGGGCACGCGGATATCGTGGAACGTGTCTCCACAGATCATGCCGTTGGCGCAGGCGAATCGAAAGACCCCTGCGAGCATCTGATAGCTGCTCGTGCCATTGTGCGAGTTCAACAGGATGATCTCGTTGGCCGCCTTATCATTGATGTGGTTGGCGTGGCGAAGGCGGATCATGTGCTTGGTGAAATCGCGGTGTGCGTCATCTCGAACGCGCGCCTGGGCCGCCATGAAGGGCTGAAACCCTTCTGCACGCAGACCGCTCAGAACATCGATGGTCGGGATATAGGCGTATTTGGCTGAACGGCTTTCGTGTGCGGCATCGGCGAAGATGGACGGAGCGACTTGGCGTAACTCGTCATCTGTCATCGGGCGGTCCTGGCGGTAAGAACGGAAACCGGCACCGAAACGAGAAGTAAGACGGGAGGGATACATATAAAGCTCCTTGAGGATGAGGGTTAGTGCTGCCCGGGCCTGAAGATCGTTAGCCCGATCGTGATCGGCGTTGGTCGCTGGACGTGGTCTTCGCGGTTGTTTGCCGCCGGTCCTGTGAGTCGCCGAGCCCGTGCCGTCCGTGACCATGGAGCGAAGGCCGGAAGGAGGACGTGGAATACCGCAGTAAGCGAAGCGCGCGAGGATATGCCGCGAAAGCCTATTGCAGGCGGGAGTGCAGTGGTACGGTCGGTGATTTAGGGCACGCCGACACGCAGGCCTGCCGGCATTGCGCCACCAGGCTCAGCTACCCATGTCGGCCCGCGCGGCGAGCGCCTATGGCCGCACAGGCCCTAACTTCTGTCCGCGGCAGCGGACAGGGCATTTCTCTTTGTTCAAACTCGGTTTGGAACGCCTCGAACCCTCAGAGGAATTGTCGTTATTTAGTGGGGATTAGCGTCTGTGAGCAAGGATGCTCTCCGGCAGAATGACAGCTGTCTAGATCAAACTCAACGGAGAGAAGATGGACATTTAGGTGATAGGCGCCCTTCCCGCCCTGGTTGGAATCGTCGCGCTCAGACGGAATTACCTGAAAAGCGAGCCTGGGCTCTATGACCGTCAGCGGCTGAGAAAGCTATTTCTCGAGTTTGCAGCCGTCAGGGCGTTGGTCCAGTCCCACGAGGACAAACATGGGGCGCACACAGTGGTCCTGGTGCGTCGAGCCGAGGCTATCGCCCAATCGGAGAGATCGAGGGCAAGAAAAAATCGGCTTGCACAGGAAGATGCCCATGATCGAGAGAAGAATCACAAGTTCTATGCCATGCATCGCTGCCATAAACAAAAGGACCCGCACGCCACATAGCGATTAATTGCCGGCCTCAGATCAACACCTGGTCAGGCGCCTACTTGCTGAACTGTGGGCCCTTAATCTGATATCTGGTAGCTGGGCCTTGCTGGGAAGCTGCGCCGACTTCCACCACGACGCCCACCTCGCCATGAGGGTAGCGGAACTGCAGGGTGGGGCCAGGCCGGATGGTGTCACTTGAGGTCACAGCTAGGGCACGACGGTTGTGCAGCACGACCGCGGCATCACCGTTGGCCTGGACCACATAGCGCTCGGTCATACCCAGCACGGGTCCGACATAGGTTCGACCTGACTCAGCCGATGCGATGTTGACCAGGCCTGGGAAAGACTCTCGGCCGATAGCCATGGCATGCTCGCGATCCAGATCGATGAGGTTCGCTTTGATAATGGCGCCCATGGGACGCGCATTGCCCTGGTACGCCTCAATTGAGGCGCGCAGCATTTCCACGCGATCGACGCCTCGCCAGGAGATGGCATAGCCGCACTGGTGAGCTACCTGGGTGATGAATTCGCGTTGCGTGCGGCCGTTGCCCTCGCGAAAGGGATGCAGCACATTGATTTCACCCAAGTACGTGCCGGCTCGGAGGCTGAACTCATCTGGATCTAGACCGCGAAGCAGGTTCTCTGCGGCCAAGCCACGAAAGATCGTGGGCGCATAGCCCTCGATCTGCTGGTAGTTGGCAAATCGAGTTTCGCCTTTCGAGATGTCGACCGTGCGCAGCTCGCCAGCCCAGGCATAGACATCAGAAAAAAGATGCCTGTGGATGGTCTGCAGATGCGCCAGGTCGAAGTTGCCTGCGATCGGATCGCGCCGCAGCTCCAGCATGCGAATCGCGGAGAACGTCGCCTCGAGGTGGTCCAGGTGTTCTTGGGTGCGTGCGCCAACCAGGTTGGTCAGAACGCCAGAGCTCGGATCGATGTAGGGATCGTTCGACTTGCTTGGATACTTGGCCATGCAGGCGAGCTAAGCGGCGACGCGATGCGCGTTAGTGATGTTGCGCGCCTTCGCCTTGGCCATGACGTCAACCAACTCCAGATGGCCCTGCACATACTCTTCCAGATCGGCCAGAGTAGCCGGATCTACTGCCAGGCCCTCAAGGCGTTGGCTGGCGATCACGTCGTCGACGTCGAAACGGCGCTGGGCGATTTCTTGCTGCGTCAACATGGTGAACTCCGTTGGAAAGTCAAAAATCAGACCTTTATTTTACCGCGCAAGCCCCTGAAAAACCAGGGATATCGGGCTCTTCTGAGGCATGCGAGCGCCGGCAGCGGGAGTCGGGGCTATTTGCCGAACTGCGGCCCTTTAACCTGGTGACCAACCGCAGGACCTTCGAACTGCTTTGCGCTGGTATCCGCGACCAGGCCGACTCCTCCATGGGGATAGCGAATCTCCAAGGACTTGCCGATGGCCAGCGCGCCGTGGTCGACCAGGCGGTGCCGTAGGTGCTCGACTGGGCCGTCAGGGGTTGCCTGCAGGACCGCTTTCTCGGTCATGGCCAGGACGATGCCGGCGTACGACCTGCCCGGTTCCGCCAGTCGTACCGGCCCCAGGGCAAAGGCCTCGCGCCGCGCGGCCTCGAGGCGGCGTTCCAGATCCAGCGGTTTGATCGCATCAGCCATGAGCGCCGGCAGCTGCCGGTTATCTTCGAATCGCGTCGACGAGAACAAGATCTTGCGCAGGGTCGCCTCACTTTGCACGTGAGGCAAAGCCAAGGCATTCACGCCCAGATCACGGGCGATGTAGAGCTGGTCCCGACCGTAAGGTGTCTTGGTGAAGTGCGTCCAGTCCAACGCGTAGCCCGCTTCCTCGGCCAGCTGGCCGGTGTAGACGCGCAAGGTGCGGCTATTGCCGTCCGGGAAGGGATGGATGTAGTCCAGCTGCGTGTAAAGCTCGGCCAAGGCCTTTGAGAAGGCCGGCGGATCCAGCTGGGACATGGCCTTGGGGTCGACCTGGTCCAGCAGCGCATCCAGTCTGGCCACCGCGCTTTCATCCATCCTGGAATAGGCAACAAAGGTCGAAGTCTTGACGTTCTCGAGCGCGCGCATCTTGAGCCAGTCTCGGCCTTCAGGGACCGGGGCTCGATACTGCCCGGATGTAACGTCGGTCAGCCCGTGGCCAGGCAGATCCTGGAAGATGCGGCGGTTGATTTCGCGAAGATGGGCGGCATCGAAATTGCCGCGGACGGGATCGAGTTGCAGCTCGACAATGCGACGCGCGGTGTACTTGGCCTCGAGGGCGCTGCGCTCAGCGTCGGTCAGGGCCATCAATCGCCCGTGACGAATTCCTGCAGCGTCATCTTGCCGTCGATAAAGGCCTGGCCGCGGCGCTGCTCTTGCTCGGTGACAACGAACCCTTCCAGCTGAACCGAGGCGAATGCCTGCTGCACCGCCACCTTGCGGCGCCGACGCTCTTCATCGCTGATAACTGGATGTGCCAAGGTGATCATGGGAAGGCTGCATTCAAGAACCTCCATAATTTTACCGTTGTTGCTACGCAAGGTCAGCATCAAAACTGCTCCGTGGTGTTACGCCGTAGTCTCGGCGATCGCGAAGCTTTCACGGGCTGCGCCGGCCGCCTCCGCTGCGGCCAGCCAGCGCGGCGCACGGCCTCGGCCGGACCAGGTCTCGCCGGTTTCCGGGTGCCGGTATTTCGGAGCGACGCCGCGGCCGCCGGTCGAATTGCGCGCCGCAGCTTTCGGCTTGCGAACAGCGGTACGTCGGGCGCCAAAGGCCCTCTCCACTTCTTCGATCGTGATGCCGTGGTCTCGCATGTCCTTGACGATGCGCGCCAGGACAGGTTTGCGCTGCTTGGACTTCAGCTGCTCGGACTGCTTCATCAGCTTGCCGATCTCCTTTTGAAGCTTGGTTTGCTGTGCGGCGAAAGATAAACGGGGCATAGAGAATCCGGGAACGGTGGAGGATTTAGAAAGTGAAATCAGCGCTGGTCGTTATGTGCCATCGGAAAGGCGAGTGCGACAGGATAAGAGCAGTGAGTAGGCCAAGCTTCCCCGTCTTCGCCAACCTTTTTCCCACGAATGTAAGACAACTCGCCGGGATCTTCGGGGTCGGCAATGGCGAGCCGCGGCTTTTCCCATGAAGCTTCCCACAGCCACACAACCTCGCCAGCCCACCACATTTCGCTATCGTCGAAAGGGTGCCAGACAGGGACCAGGGCAGGATTCACTACGCTCTCTGCGACAGCTTGGGATCCATCCCTTACGCTATCCCTGGCGTCGACATTATCTTCGGAACTGCGGCTGCAGCGAAGCACATCCAACACGCACCACAAACCCAGCATGCCTGCTAGGCCGGGCAGCAAGAACAAGAAGATAGAGGGATTCATGGATTATTTCCTCGGTTTGGCATCGACTGCCTGTCATATCTTTAGCCGCTAAACACCGGGCTATTGAGATCCTCTTCCGTAGCTACGCGCAGGTTCAACGCCTTCATCCGAGCCTGCCAGTTCGTGTCCGAAAGCTCGCCGTCCCCTGCCCGCCAGGCAATGATGCCGGGAGCCTGGAAACGACAGCGCTGCTCTCCAGGAACCGACTGCCAGCCATACTGAAAACGCGATGCCGCACTCAGTACGACGCCCAGATCTCTGACCACCCGCTCGAAGCGCCAGCCGGGCTGGCTGCAGACGGCATCGATGCGATCCTGCAGCCGCGTAGCGCTACGGTTGCGGCGATTCAATAGCGACGTGCTGATGATGAGAATGCCGGGCTTCGCGCGGTGCTCTTGAAGCATGGATTCGAAGGCATAGAGGGACATGCTATTTACGACCTGGCGATCCGCCTTGTGTTCCAGCACGCGAAGGAATTTGTCGTTCGTTTTCCAGAATAGGAAAAACCTCAACCGCCACCGGATCGACTTGAACATCGGCGAGCCCAGATGGGTGGACCAGGTCTGGTAAGCGTCGAAGGGGCGCTCGCGCTGGGCGAAGACGCGGACACCCTCGTACTTGTCGTAGCGGCGCACCAGATGCCGAAAGATCAGCCAGAACAAGCCGATAAAAACAGCCAGCAGCGGAAGGCCCAGGAATTGATGATCGAGGTCCCAGCCCCAAAGGCGCTTGGGCACAAGGGCAAGGGGCAACCCAATGAACACGATAATCAAGGTCGATGCCAGCGTAAGGAGGGTTACCAAGCAAAAGATCGCACGCGGCAATTCAAACCTGGGCCTGATCGTGAGGGTTGACATGGTCAGCCTTAAATCGAAGAGAGAAACATCACTGCGACGCCGGCGGCGGCGAGCCAGGGGCCGAATGGCGCCGGCCGCATCTCTGTGGAAATTCTCGCATGACGGTTTCGTACGAAATGGGAAAACGTCAGTACAAAGGGCCCTATCAGCGCCAAAGCCGAGACAAACACGACGGCGTTATATCCGACCCAGGCACCGATGGCCGCCAGCATCTTGGCATCCCCTCCTCCGAATACCGACTGGCGACGGAACCGCTGATGCAGAAAATTGGATGCGGCGATGACGAAATACCCCATTGCAGCGCCCAAGCAGGCATCGGTAAACGAGGCGAAGAAGTGAAAGTAGTTCACGACCAGGCCGGCGCCCATCAGCGGCATCGTCAGCACATCGGGCAAGTAGCCCGTCTTGGTGTCCACGGCCGCCAGCAGGACAAGCACGATCCCGAATAGCACGGCATACAGAAGGAGAGATTGCAGGCCCAGGGCAAGCGCTGCCAGCAGCAGCATGCCAGCCACGGCCGCAGTGATGGCAGCGAGCTGCTTCTTCGGATTCCGATGGGGATTCCGATAGGGCATAGGCTTCACCGCCAGGTTGGAGCGTGTGTCGAGCTGGACCATCTTCTGGGAGATCTCTTCTGCCGCAGCAGAAACGCCGCAGCCTATAAGCGGCGCACCCAGCAAGACGAGCGTCAGCGCGGAGGGAAGGCGTTGGGACATTAGATGAAGACTCAACATCTGCGTTCCTTATCCTTCCGACTCGATGGCCTTCGAAAGCGACATCTTGTCCATCAGGGAGTTGAAGTGATCCCAGGATGTCGCCTGCGTGACGAGTTCGATGCGGCCCTTGGCTCCTGACCGAATGGTGACCTTGGTCGCCAGGTGGTCGGACAGTGCACGCTCGACGCGCTTGACATCGCCTGATGCAAAAACCGGATCCTTTTTGACCGCCTTCTTGGCTTTCGTGCGCAGGGTTTTGACCGTATCGCGATTGACACGGGCCGTAGCTGGTTTAGCGGCTAAACCAGGCTCCTCACCCTGACCTGCGGGCGACTGTTTAGCCGCTAAACTGCCCTGCTCCAGTGCCGCTGTTACCGCCTTCGGGTTCTCCTTGTAGGCGCGCGCCATTTCATTGGCGACGGTGACGTCGGTGATGCGACCATCGGTAACCGCTTGCGCTACCGGCTCCGGGAGATTGAGCATTGCGGCATACTGCGAGACATAGGCCTTGCTCTTACCCAGCTTCGCAGCGATCTCGGCCTGAGTCAGGCCCTGCGAAAGCTTGCGGCCAACGTAGTCAGCCAGTTCCCGAGCGGTCAGGCCTTCACGCTGGATGTTCTCGACGATCTGGTCATCCTCATCGTGGTCGTTGTCGACAAATGCCGGGATCGTCACCTTCTCTGCCCACAGCGAGCCGCGATAGCGACGTTCGCCATGATTGAGGAAATACTCACCCGCATTGTCCGGGTCCTCGCAAACAGAAATGGGCGTCTTCACGCCACGAGCCTTGATCGAGGCGCCGATCTCGGCGATGCTTTCTGGCGACAGACCGGGGTTTTCAGCCGTTCGAACTTGAGGCTTCAGCTTGATCTTGTCGAGCCGCAACTCCATCGGCTGACCAGATTGCAAAGTAGGTTCGGGGGTGGCCAGCATCGAGGCCAGATTGCCCATGCGGCTCAGATCCAGCGGAGCAGGTGCTTTAGAGGTGGAGGCTTTCATCATCTATTCCTTCACCTTGAGACCTTGGATGGAGGCCGCGATCATCGAGCCTACGTAGATAACTGCCCAAGCGCACGGCGCAGGCCACGGCACCCTTCCAAACAGTGCGAGCACATAGGAGATGAGGAACACGCAGCCCGACAAAGTAGTTGCAACTTTCATTTCGCGATCTCCGATTTTTCATCCGTCGTTTTGTTCAGATGAAGCTTCTCCAGCACGTATTGCCCCATTGCGCGCATCTCAGTGCCTGCTACGCGCGCGGCGGTCTTGCGGCTTTTCCAGACAGGCTCTCCAGCAGCCAGCGCATCGGCTATCGACGTGCGTTGCCCGATCGTGAAGGGAGTCAGAAATTGGCTGTACCCGGCCTGAACCTGCGCAAGGTGGGCGACATGTCGCGGATTACGCAGGTCGACCCGGCTGGGGATGATTCCCAGGAACTGCAGCTTGGGATTCACCTTTCGGGCGTTGAAGACGATCGTCATCATGTCCACGATGCCTTCGATGCTGTAGGTCTCCATTTCCACCGGAGCAATGACGGCATCGGCAATGCTTAGAGCGGCGCCCACGGCGACAGACAGATTGGGCGGCGTGTCGATAACGCAAAAGTCGTAGTGAGGACTGAGCGTCTCCATTGAATCCTTCAGCTTCGCTATTACCTGCTCCTGCGGCGCGAACGGCAGCAGCGCTTGAAGCTGCTTATCGGCGGCGATCAGATCGAGATCGTTGCCATCATCAGACGCCTGTTTAGCGGCTAAACGGTCGACCGCGGGATCGCCCTCGCCCATACCGAACAAGGCGCTGGCTTTCATTCCGGTCGCATGGCTGGACAGCGACAACGACAAGTTGCCCGTATCGAAGTCGATCGCCAGGGTTCTCACCCTCTGCTCTGCCGCGAACCATGCGCTGTGTGCTGAAGTAGCGGTCTTGCCGTTGCCGCCCTTGCCCTGCGCGACGACGAGTATTTTCATTCTTTGTTCCATGCCTTTCTCCTGTCTGTTTAGCGGCTAAACACCGCCTTGAATCGCCGCCTCACTCGCCAGTGTTTAGCGGCTAAACACGTCACTGCTTTTCATCTTTATCCGGGGACGGGGCTTCCAATTCCGGCCAGCATTCCCAGTAATCACCAGGGCGTAGCTCCTGCCTTCTGGCTAGCCCTCTACTTTCCTTTTCAATAGTGAGCGCTCTCTTCATCGGGACTTCTCCCTTCTTGATCCAGTCATAGATCGATGTCCGAGCAATGCCAAAAAATCGAGCCCAACGCGAGACACCACCAGCATTTCTTAATGCGGCCTTGACCAGCACTTGCCTTCGGTGGACTTCCTCATCAGTGGTCATTAGTCAAATCCAAAAAATGTAAGGTAATACACAACATTTTAATCAGGCCAACACACAACACGCAAGTGCTAGCCTGCGAGCATGAGTACACTCGGCTCTCGAATCCGTGAATGTCGCAAAGCAAAGGGCCTTAGCCTGGAGGATGTGGCCGACCGCTTTCGCATCCACAAAGCCTCAGTCTCTGACTGGGAACGAAACGAAACCAGCCCGGACATCAAGCGCCTGCCCGAGCTGGCCTCCATGCTCAACACAACTACCGATTACCTTCTAACCGGCAAAAAAAATGCAGCATGGCCCTTTCGTGAAGTTGATCGAAAACGCATCGAAATGCTCTCAGAGAGCGAGATTTTGGATGTCTGCGTTGCTCTAAATGCCACACTGTCAATGCTTGAAGCTCGCACTGGACAGAAACTCAAGAACGGCACGAAAGACGACTAATCCGCCACCTTGGTCCCCCAGGGTTATTTCGAACAGTCACGCCATCCCTTCTAGAAGCAAGGGACAACTCAGACTCGTTCCGAAAGTAGTCAAAACCGAATAGATTCTTAACTCATGCTGTCACCCTGCAAAACAAACCCGCAGGGTCCATAAGTTATTTCACAGCACTTTTCAGTTTGTGAACAGCCTTCCTTAATTGCGTCAAGAGTTGACAATTAGTTGTGTTATGCCTTACTATTTTGTCAGGCATTACACACCAGCTCTTTAATCTACGAATTTCAAACCGTTCGGCAACCGCTGCGAAGCGCTGCCGCCTGGGGACTCCCATTGCCCTCTGTCGAGTGATTCGACCTTGGGTGGTGGGAACTGCTGTCTGCCCTGACACAAAAGTCACAGCAAAATCCATTGAGAGCCCTCCTGCAAACACAGAGAAGGGCTCACGCCAAGGTGTTCGTGCGGAACACGTCGGATCAGTCCGGCGACAAATCCCGGTGTGGTGCAGAGCTGCGCCGGCGCAATGGTCTTGTATTGGAAGCGCATTGTTTTCGGGAATCCGATCCTTGCACTTCCAACAAGCGCCCGCTTTCCGAAAGAAAGCGTGCAGACATGGCGGGTAATGTCTGCAAATACCTGCTCCGGCAACCAACGGAGCTGCGGGGTGCAAGTCCCTAAGTCGCCGCCTACGTCGAGGTATCTCGTAGGCGGCATCCGAATCGGCGTTCCATCCCTCAGCCACATGAAATTTAGCCGCTAAACCGAAGGGTGTTTAGCCGCTAAACAGCATGCTCGAGCGCTCTGATTCGGATGTTTCCTCCTGGCATATCCCATTGACATATACAATCATCTTTCCTAGTATTGTAGATACTGCTCGTATATGCCAGGAGTCCATGCCATGACCCTCTCTTCCCTTTTCATGAACAATCGCAGCCAGGCAGTCAGGCTCCCGAAAGCGACAGCCTTCCCAGAAGGGGTAAAGCAGGTCGAGGTAGTGGTTGTCCGCAATTCGCGCATCATCACTCCTGCCGGGTCAAGCTGGGATAGCTGGTTTGACGGTCCTTCTGTCTCGTCGGATTTCATGGTCGATCGCGATCAGCCTGCTGATCAGACTCGGGAGTCGTTCTGATGCTGAAGTACATGTTGGACACCAACATCTGCATCTACACTAGCAAGAACAAACCTCAGCAAGTCCGTGAGATGTTCATGCGACATACCGGACAAATCAGCATCAGCACCATCACGCTGATGGAGCTGATCTACGGCGCCGAAAAGTCAGCCGAGCCTGAGGCCAATCTCGCTATTGTCGAAGGCCTGGCAGCAAGACTTGAAGTACTCGATTACAACGCTGCTGCTGCCGCGCATACAGGTCAGGTTCGAGCCGAATTAGCAAAGCAAGGCTCGCCGGTCGGTCCTTACGATGCCCAGATTGCTGGTCATGCGCGCTCATTAGGGCTCATCGTCGTCACCAACAATACGCGCGAATTTCAACGAATCCCTGGGCTTCGGATTGAAGATTGGGTATCGGCGTGATCTTCTGTGTGGCCGCCGAATCGACGTACTTTCAATGAAAATTCGCGTCATGTTTAGCGGCTAAATCAACGGCCAAATCGGCTTGTGTTTAGCCGCTAAACACCCCTTCCACTGCCTGCTCGTAGCAGGCATTTTTCTTGCCCCTCGGTTGAGGAATATGAAGAATCGCCGTTGGTTGGATACAGGCTCATGCCTGCTCGTGCCGCTCATGGCATTGTTCATATCAGCGCAGGCAAAAGCGCATCAATTCCCCCAGCCACAATTACCGACAGTCCAACTTAGAGTCGGCAGCCAGGTGGTGACGGCTGAAGTCGCTCGCACGACCAAGGAGCAAGAACTCGGCCTCATGTTCCGCAAGAGTTTGCCCGACAACCACGGGATGCTCTTTGTTTTTAAGAAGACGCAGAACGTGTGCTTCTGGATGAAAAACACGCCCACACCGCTTTCCATCGCTTTTATTGAAGCGGATGGCACCATCATCAGGATCGAAGACATGGCCCCGGAAACCGAGGTGGGCCATTGTTCCGGCAAACCCATTCTCTATGCGCTCGAGATGTCCCAGGGCTGGTTTTCCCAAAATCGGGTGTCGATTGGCGATCTCATCGGGTACTCGGAGAGCAACCTGCCTCCCCTCTGAAGGAGTGCCTGTTTAGCCGCTAAACACTGAAGGCTTGCACGCATGAACCCCGCCATGCCGGCGACATCTTGAGACGAAAAGCATGGCCATTGCCGGAGAGGACAGATGAAAGAGTACAAAACCTACCCGGTGGAGATCACACTGGGCGGGCAAACGAAAACCTATTCGCCGGCATTCCAGCAAGAAGAACAGTTCGCCGAGGGCTGGAAGAAGGTGCTGGTCATGTCGCACGGCAAAGCCCTTCTGCGCTGCTTGTGCGGCGGTGCCGGAGAAAAGCGCTTGTCGATCCACAGCATCTCGGCCATCGACAAGTTTCACCTGGCGCGTTTTCCGGACAGCGGCCCCGAACACGCGGACGACTGCATCTTCTGGGGCGCTGATCCCAACGCCTCTGGCATGAGCGCCTACCGCCGCGGCGTCGTCGAAGAGCTCGACGACGGCAATACCAAGATCAAGCTCAAGATCGGCCTGCAGCAGCGCTCGACCAAAGCGCCCGACGAGGCGGAGCAAGCTGGCGCGAAGCCGGTGCAGACAAACCGCAAGCCCGGCCAGACCAGCATGTCGCTGCTGGGGCTGCTGCACTACCTCTGGACGCAAGCAGGCCTGAACACCTGGTCACCAGGGATGCAGGGCAAGCGAACGATGGGCGTAGTCCACTATCATCTGCAGCGGATCGCCACGAGCACCTATGCGGGGCGTATCAAACTATCCCAGAATCTCCTGATAGGCGCGCCGGCCGAAGGCAAGCAGGCGTTGATGAATCAGGCCAAAAGCCAGGCAGCGAGCGCCGAGCGGCGCCGGCTTGTAGTGATCGCGCCGCTGGCCAAGCATCACGATGAATCGGAATTGGCGTCGACCTTGCCGATCTCGACCTACCACGGTATTCCGCATCTTCTGATGAACGGCGAATTGTGGGAGACCCTGCAGAAGCGGTTCTCACGAGAGATCAATGCCTGGAGATCGGGCAATCCCTCCATCGCCATCGTGCAAACGGATCCGCCCAAATCCTCGGGTGGCAATATGACGGCCCAGGTCGTGGACATCTCGCTGATGTCGGTCTCGCAGGACTGGATCCCTGTGGAGTCCAGTTTCGAGGTGCTGGTGGCGGAAAAGCTCGTGGCCGAGGGCCGGCGTTTCGAGAAACCCCTGCGTTTCGATGCCGACGACGTGACCTTCCCCGACTTCTGGCTCAAGGACGTGGGTGCGCCGATACCGATGGAGGTATGGGGGATGACTTCTACCGATTATCAGACTCGCAAGGCCGAGAAATCGACGTATTACGACGAAACCTATGGCAAGGACGGCTGGTGGGGCTGGAACGGCGCCGCTGGAGATGACTTGCCTGATTTCCCGGCTCGCCTGGACCAGGTCGACCTCGACCAGGCCGTCAGCTAGGGCCACAGTCAACAAGCGATTCCAGGAGGCTCTCATGGCCGAAGAGACCGCACTGACGCTGCGGGAAGTCGCCGCGCGCCTGAAACTATCGTACGGCACGGTATACGCCAAACGCCGAGAGATCGGCTTTCAGCTGCCGGGCGGCCGGATCTGGCATGTTTGGCCCTCGAGGCTTGCAGAGCTGTCGGCACCGCGCAATACTACGACCCTGCTATCGATGCGGGTCGTCGGAGATTCCGAATGTCACTCCGCAGAGACAAGAAGTCTGGTGTCTGGTTTGTTGACCTCTGCCCTAAAGTCGGAGCGCGAATTAGACGCTCTACTGGAACGACCGACAAAGACCAGGCGCAGGAGTACCACGACAGGCTAAAAGCCTCGCTGTGGCGCCTGCAAGCTTTCGGAGAAGAACCCGATCACACCTTCGCAGATGCGGCGGTTCGGTTCTTGAAAGAAAGCCTGGGCCAGCGCGACTACGCCACAAAACAGAGGCATATCGCGTACTGGAGAACCAAGTTTGTCGGCAGGACAGTGCGCTCTTTAACCGCAACGCAAATCGTCGATGCATTGCCCACGCACAGGGCGAGCAAGTACGGTGGCAACGCTCCCATTTCGAATGGCACGAAAAACAAGTATCTGACGACTATTCGTCGGTTGCTCAATCTCTGCTATCGCTGGGGCTGGATCAATCGGGCTCCATACCTGCCCAGATATTCCGAGCCGAAAGTGCGGGTTCGCTGGGAACCCCCGGAGACAATCCGCACCCTGATTCAGGCGCTACGCCTGCCCTGGATGCAAGATGTGGCTTGGGTAGCCGTGATGACGGGCATGCGCGAGGATGAACTCTTCACCCTGCCCCCGAGCCAGGTCCATGTGGCTAACCGCTCGACCTGGGTCGAAGCCCCTGACGCTAAATCCGGGGAGTCTCGGTCGGTTCCGCTCAACGATATCGCCCTGGAGGTCCTCGAGCGTCGGGCAGCCCAAGCAGTCAAGCTCGGGTTGCCGCTGGTTTTCACCCGGGGCGACAGCGGCGTGAAAATACAACAAATCGACCGCAGAGACTGGGCGCAGGCCTGCCAGGTTGCTGGGATCAAGAACTTCCGATTCCACGACCTTCGACATACCTGGGCTTCCTGGCACGTCCAAGGACGGATGACGGGCAAGAGCACCCCGCTACTTGTCTTGAAGGAGCTGGGCGGCTGGAAGACCCTCTCGATGGTCCTGAAGTACGCCCACCTGGCTCCGTCGCATCATGCGGAGCATGCCGGCAACGTCAAATTTACGGCAAGTTCTGAACCGCAAAAACAAACGCCGCTGGCTAGAGCGGCGTAAGTGATTGATTTGCAAGGGCTAGGATGGTGGGTGCTACAGGGTTCGAACCTGTGACCTACGCCTTGTAAGGGCGCCGCTCTACCAACTGAGCTAAGCACCCGAATCCTGCGGGGCCACGCCTGGGCATCTTGCAAGGTAGGAGTATAGCCATTGCCTTGCCCACCAAGCAAATCGAGGACCCGAGGTCCCCGATCCAGACTGCACTGCGGGCGGAAGAACCCGGCTTCAGTTCACGGCGTCCTTGAGCGCCTTGCCCGGGCGGAACTTCGGCACCTTGGCCTTCTTGATCTTGATAGCTTCGCCGGTGCGCGGGTTGCGGCCCGTACGCGCGGCGCGCGACGAAACGGCAAACGTACCAAAGCCGACCAGCGTTACCGTGCCGCCCTTTTTCAGGGTGGTCTTGACAGCACCGATCAATGCATCGAGCGAGCGGGCTGCCGCGGCCTTGGAGATGTCAGCCTTGCTGGCGATGTGATCGATGAGTTCAGTTTTGTTCATTAAGTTGTACCCCTCATGAGTAGATATTTATGGCCGACGCAGCGTGAGCATCCGGCACGCGCCATGGCCAAGCAAACACGTGAAGCAACCAGAAAGCGGAATCTTGCGCAGCGTAGCGCTCGTTCTAATTGCTACGTCGCAGTGGCTTTGACGGAAAAAACGCATCCTAGCCACTGCGACGCAGTGAGTGTATTAAGCCTTGGGCCAATGACCATTGTCAAGCAAAAAGCCCGCGCATGACGCTACGAGCCGCGCCGTTACTGGTTTGCCGTGCATGACGCAATGCGACAAGGGGAAACACCGATATCGTCGCGGGCCTCGGCGGCAGACTTTGCATTGTTTATGCGCGCGC
Organism: Bordetella sp. FB-8; assembly: GCF_000382185.1. Lineage (NCBI taxonomy): Bacteria > Pseudomonadati > Pseudomonadota > Betaproteobacteria > Burkholderiales > Alcaligenaceae > Bordetella > Bordetella sp. FB-8. The sequence goes on from NZ_KB907784.1 coordinate 4,040,163, forward strand.
GAGCGCGGGCATGACCCCGATCGGTGATCGTTTGTGATAGAACGCCCTGCGCGTCTTATCGAGGCATGCTTGCTTGCAAGGCTTGGTCGAAATCGTGGATCAGATCGGCCTGGTCCTCAATGCCTACTGAAAGGCGAATGAAACTATCGACGATACCCATCTGCCTGCGGCGCTCCGGGCCCATCTCGTAATAAATGGTGTGCGCGGCCGGCAACGCAAGACTGCGCGTGTCGCCCAAATGCGTGGCCAGCAGCACGATCCGCAGGCGGTTCATGAAGTCGAAGCAATCAATACCTTCGGCCAACTCGATGCCCATGAGGCCGCCATAGCGGCCGCCGAACAATTCGGTGGCGCGCGCGTGCTGCGCATGGCCGGCCAGGCCGGGGTAATGCACCTTGGCCACGCCGCGGTGCGCCTGCAGGAATCGCGCCAGCGCCAGGGCATTGGAGCAGTGCCTTTCCATGCGCAGCGCCAGGGTCTCGGCGCCGATGGCGATACGGTGCGCGGGTTCGGCCGCCAGCGTGCCTCCCATGTCGCGCAGGCCTTTTTTCTTGATCTGCAAAAGCCCCCAGCCGGTGGGCTGTCCCTTGCGGTAGGGTTCGGCGATATTGGGATAGTCCGACCAGTCGTAGAGGCCGGTATCGGTGATCGAACCGCCCAGGGCATGGCCATGGCCGGCGATGTACTTGGACAAGGAGTTCATCACCAGGCTGGCACCCACCTCTCGCGGTCTGAACAGGCTCGGCGAGGTCATTGTGTTGTCGACCATGTAGACCACGCCATGCTCGCGGCAGAGTTCGCCCATGCCCTTGAGGTCGGCGATCTGCGTGCCGGGATTGGCGATGGTCTCGGCAAAGACCATGCGGGTGTTGGGACGCAGCGCCGCGCGCACCTGGTCGATGTCGGTGGCGTCCACGAAGCTGATTTCAATGCCCAGGTCAGCCAGGGTGCCGAGCAGACTGCTGGTATTGCCAAAGACGTACTTGCTGGAGACGAGATGGTCGCCGCGCTTGAGCAAGGTGGTCAGGACGGCGGTGATCGCAGCCATGCCGGAGGCGAAGCTGACCGAGCCCACGCCGTCTTCCATCAGGGTGATCTTGGCCTCGAGCGCGCCGGTGGTCGGCGTGCCCTGGCGCGAGTAGGTGTAGCCCGCCTTGCCCTGGAACACGGCGGCCAATTCGCGGGCGTCCTCGTAGATGTACTGCGACGAGGGGTGCATGGGCTTGTGCACAGCACCGTGTTCTACGGATTGCTTGCGGTCGGAATGCAGGATTTCGGTGGTCAGGCCGTTCTTGTGCATGGGGATTCTCTTCTTAACTTGCTATCGATTATTTCAGTTCTTCTTGTTGGACCTGCTTGAGTTCCGGAGGCCTCGAGGCTGCCCTGCGCAATTCCGGTGGCCGCCGCCAGAGGCGTCTGCGTTCGCACGCCCGGCGCCTCGGATTGCTCTGCAAGCCTCGACTCAATTCATCTCAAGTTCGGATCTGGTCAAGATCGAAGCATCTCATACCGATGCTGGGTTGGTCAGGTTTGCCGCTGTCGTACCGTCTCGTACAGGCATACGGCGCTGGCCACACTGACGTTCAGGCTTTCCACCGAACCCAGCATGGGGATGCGCACCAACTGGTCGCAGGTTTCGCGCGTGAGCCGGCGCATGCCCTCGCCTTCGGCGCCCATGACCCAGGCCATGGCGCGCCGCGCGTCGACGGCGTGCAGATTGCCCTCGCACTGGTCGTCAGTGCCGACCAGCCAGATATCGCGGTCCTTGAGTTCGCGCATAGTGCGGGCCAGGTTGGTGACGGTGATGTAGGGCACGGTGTCGGCGGCGCCGCAGGCCACGCGCTGTACGGCGCTGGTCAATCCCACGGCGCGATCGCGCGGCGCGACGACCGCGTGCACGCCGGCGGCATCCGCCGTGCGCAGGCAGGCACCCAGATTGTGCGGATCGGTGACGCCGTCCAGGATGAGCAGGAATGCCGGACCCTCGATCACATCCAGGACTTCATCGATACTCACGGCCAGTTGGCGCGCGTCAGCCAGCGCGACCACGCCCTGATGGCGCGTGCCGCCGGACAGGCCGTCCAGCCGCTCCATGGGCACGGGGTGCAGGCGCCGGCCGGCGCGTTCGGCCTGCTCGACCAGGCTCTGCATGCGCTTGTCGCGGCGCGAGGCCTCGATGTAGATGTCCCGAATCGAATCAGGCGCGTGGCGCAGGCGCGCGACCACTGCATGGAAACCCGCCAGGACTTGGGCCGAAGCCATAGGAAACCCTTTTTCTCGAACTGAATGAATGCCGTATGTGCGTAATGTTATCGCGGCCGCATGTGGGCATGAGAAAACATCAGCCCAGGCTGTCCATCAGAAAAACGCGCGCCGCGTCGATATGCCGTTCGAGGCGGCGCACTGCCTCTTCGATACGCCCATTCCTGAAGGACTGAAAAAGGCCCTCGTGCTGGTCGAGCCATGCGGCCGTGCGCTCGGCCAAAGTGTCGTACCGGGCGGCATGCACCACGCAGTTGCGGCGCAGTTCCTGCACCATGGCCAGTTGTCTCGCGCGCCCCGCCGGGGCGTAGAGCGCCGCGTGGAACAGCCAGTCGCCGTCCCCCCAGCCTGGCCTGCCCGCTTCGAGGCTGGATTTGCGCAAGGCGTATTCGACCTCGGCATGATCTCGAGGACCGGCCTTTTCGATCGAGCGCCGCAGCAGATCGCACTCCAACAGCACCCGCAGGTCGTAGAGCTGCGCGAGTTCGTCCTTCGTCAGTTCGATGACGCGCGCGCCCTTGCCAGGCAGAACGAGCACGAGCCGCTGCGCGGCCAACTGCTGCAGCGCGTCGCGCACCGGTATGCGGCTGACGCCGAACCGGCTCGCAATCTCAGTCTGGGACAGGAGCGAACCGGGGAGAAGCTGCCCGGAGAGGATTTCTTCGCGCAGGGCGTCGGCGAGCGTGGCGGTAGAGTTCATCCTTTTATTGTATACGCGTATACAATATAGACGAATACGGACTTGGCGCCGCAAAAACGCCCGGCACGCACAAGACCAGGAGCCGAACATGGGCCAGAACTACACCTCCCGCATCGTGTGGACGGGCAATCGCGGGCAAGGCACCACCCACTATCGAAGCTACGATCGGACCTGGGACATCGCCGTTCCCGGCAAGCCCGCGGTGCAGTGTTCGAATGACCCGCTGCTCGGCGGCGACCCCGCGAAGATGAATCCGGAGGACCTGCTGCTCTCTGCGCTCTCGGCCTGCCATATGCTCTGGTACCTGCACTATGCATCGGACGCCGGGATCGTGGTGACGCACTACACCGACACACCAGTCGGCGTCGGCGAAGTTGAACGCAGCGGGGCCGGCCGCTTCATTTCGGCCACGCTGCGGCCGGTCGCAACGCTGCGCGCCGATGCCGACCTGCAGATCGCGCGCGCGATCCACCACCGAATCCATGAGGTCTGCTTTATCGCCCGATCGGTGAGTTTTCCGGTTTCCTACGAACCGCGGTTCATCATGGAAAACTGACGGTCCCGCGCTCTATCGTTAAACGCAAGCGCGCGGCCCAAAAAAAACCGCCGGTTTGAAGCCGGCGGGCTTTCAGGCCGGGCATGCGCCCGGCTGCGTAGGATCAGGCCTGAGCAGGGACCGATTGGGCCTTCTTGCCCAGCACCAGCTGGGCGACGACGACCACAATGATGTTTAGCGCCAGGGCCCACAGTCCGGTATAGGCAGTCAAACCCGCGACCGTATGCACGGGCTTGATGCCGTCGGCGAAGACGGTCCAGGTGCCGTAGGCCAGGCCTGCGATCCAGCCCAGCAGCAGCGCGCGGCCGCCCAGCCTCTTGCAGAACAGGCCGAACACCACCGAAGGCAGCGTCTGCAGGATCCACAGCCCGCCCAGCAGTTGCAGGTTGATGGCGTACTGCGTGGGCACGAACACAATGAAGGCCAGAGCGCCGAGCTTGATCAACAGCGAGACGATCTTGGCGACCTTGGCTTGGCCGGTGTGCGTCACCTGCGGATTGACATAAGCCTTCCAGAAATTGCGCGTGAACAGGTTGGCTGCGCCGATCGACATGACCGCCGCCGGCACCAGAGCACCGATGGCGATGGCTGCGAAAGCGAAGCCCGTGAACCAGCTCGGGAACAGGCTCTGGAACAGCGCCGGCACGACCTGGTTCGGCGCGGAGACCTTGATGTGCGCAGCGTAGGCCATGTAGCCCAGCATGGCGATCAGGGCCAGCAGCAGCGTGTACAGCGGCAGGTAGATCGCGTTTTTGCGTATCGTATTGGGACTTTTTGCGGCGAAAATGCTGGTGAGCGTATGCGGATACATGAACGCGGCAAGCGCCGAGCCCAGCGCCAGCGAGGCATAGGGCAGGAACTGCCCGGGCGCCAGCGTCAGACTGCCGCTACCCTTGGCCTTGTAGCCTTCCGCCGCGGCGTGGAACACCGCGCCGTAGCCGCCGACCTTCATCGGCACCACGATCACGGCGGTCAGCACCACGATATAGATCATCAAGTCCTTGACGAAGGCGATCAGCGCCGGCGCGCGCAAGCCGGCCGAGTACGTGTACAGGGCCAGGATGACGAAGGCCGCGAACAACGGAATTTCGCCTTGCAGACCCAGCGCCTTGATGACCACTTCCATGCCCACCAGTTGCAGGGCGATGTAGGGCATGGTGGCCAACACGCCGGTAACGGCGACAGCCAACTCAAGCGGACGCGAGTTGTAGCTGGCGTACACCACGTCGCCCGCGGTCACGTGCCCGTTCTTGTGCGCCACTTGCCACAGCTTGGGCATGATCGCGAACACGATAGGGTAGACGATGATGGTGTAAGGCAGCGCGAAGAAGCCATAGGCGCCCACGGCGTACACCAAGGCCGGGACGGCGATGATGGTGTAGGCCGTATAGAAATCGCCGCCCACCAGGAACCAGGTGATCCAGGTGCCGAAGCGCCGGCCTCCCAGGCCCCATTCGTCGAGCGCGGACCCCTTGCTGCCCTGACTTTGCCAGCGCGACGCGGCAAAGCCCATGACGGTGATCAGCAGGAAGAAGAAGATGAAGACGGACAACGCGGTCCAGTTGATCGAGCTGCTCATTCCTCATCTCCCTTGTGGTAGCGGCGAAAGACCAGCCAGGTCAGGAAGGCCGTCACGGGTATCCACAGCAGCTGATACCAGTAGAAAAATGGAAAGCCGAACAAAGAGGGTTCGAGTTTATTGAAGAAGGGCACCCATAGGAGGCCGATGAAGGGTAGTAAAAGAATGATCCACATAATCTCGATATTCTCCTTTGTCAGAATTTAGGGTCGTCGGAACCGGTCAGGGATGCGCGGCTTCGGGCGGACCTCGCGCTCATGGCAGCCGGCCTTGTGGGCAGGCGGCACGCGCTTATCTCCCGCGCTCATTGTCAGGGTCTTTCCTCGAAAAGAACGAAAAATCCCTGATAATCACCTGACTTTGTGTTGCATAAACGAAACAAAATGACTCATACCCTCCCGGTCCGCAGGCCGCTCGATACCTTCGGCACCGGCGTGCTGGTCCTGCTCTGTCTTTGCTGGAGCCTGCAGCAGATTTTCCTCAAACTGGCCGCGCACGACGTCTCCCCCACCTTGCAGCTTGGCTTGCGCTCGCTGATCGCCGCAGCGGTGCTGGGCATCGTCGTGTTGCGCCGGGAAGGCCGCAAGATCCTCGCCGACGGCACGCTGGGGGCGGGCCTGCTGGTGGGCGCGGCATTCGCCGCAGAATTCCTGCTGGTCGGGTTGAGCCTGGAGCGCACCACAGCCTCACACTCCATCGTGTTCCTCTACACCGCGCCCATCTTTACGGCGCTGGGCATGCATGCCACGCGGCCGGAAGAACGCCTGAGCCGCTGGCAGTGGCTGGGCATCGCCGTCGCCTTCGCCGGCATCGCGCTGGCTTTCCTGACCAAAGAGAGCAAGGCGCCAACCGGCGCCGGCCCGAGCCTGACGGGCGATCTGCTGGCACTGGCCGCTGGCGCGGCCTGGGGACTGAGCACCGTGCTGATCCGCAACACCCGGTTGTCGGAGGCAGCGGCGGACAAGACCCTCTTCTACCAGTTGCTGGTGGCCGGCGTGATCCTGTACGCCTGGCATCTGGCAAGCCACGACCCCGCGCCCTCCTGGACTCCCATGGCCTACGCCAGCCTGGCCTACCTGGTCGTCGTGATCTGCCTGATCAGCTATCTGACCTGGTTCTGGATGCTGCGCAGCTACCTGGCCACGCAGATGTCGGTGCTGGCTTTTCTTGCGCCGATACTGGGCGTGATTTTCGGCGCCCTCATCCTGCACGAACCGCTGGAGCCGCCTTTCGTTGCCGGTTCCGCCCTGACCCTGGTGGGCATCGTGCTGGTGGTGCGGGCCAGGAATTGAGCCTTCAGGCCAGATCGCCCAGGCGGCGGCGCTGCCGCCCCTGCGCATCGAAATTGTCGGGCGCCAGCCAACGCTCGAATGCCGCCTTGCGGGCCGGCCATTCATTGTCGAGCAGTGAAAACCAGGCTGTGTCGCGCGAGCGTCCCTTGTAAACCACGGCCTGACGGAAGATGCCCTCGAAGCGAAAGCCCAGCCGCTGGGCCGTGGCGCGCGATGGCTCGTTCAGGCTGTCGCACTTCCATTCGTAGCGGCGATAGCCCAACTCGTCGAAAACGCGCTGCATCAGCAGGTACTGTGCCTCGGTGGAAATCGGCGTACGCTGCAGGAGCGGCGAGAACGTCACATGGCCGACCTCGACCACCCCGTTGGCGGGATCGATGCGCATCAGCGCGAGCGTGCCCACCGCGCCGCCCGTGGACAGGTCAATCACGGCATGATGCAGCGGGTCCTCGCTGGATGCGGCCTTTTCCAGCCAGGCACGGTAATCGGCAGAATCGGCGTAAGGCCCCACGGTCAGGTAGGTCCAGGCGCGCCCGTCGGCGGCCTGCTCAAAGGCCCGGACCAGATCGTCGGCATGGCGCGCGGGATCGAGTGGCTCGATACGGCAGAAACGGCCCTGGACGGACGTGCGTGGCGGGCGCGGGCGCGCGCTCCAGCCAGGCAGTTCTGGACCTATGGGCTGGTCGTATTCGTTGGTGCGCGGGGCGGACATGCGGGCAATCTCCTGGTCGGGGTTCTGGTTTTTAGAAGCAGCCATGTAGGATAGTGCAAAAATACCGGTCATCTCATCTCCCTGAACGTCCCCGCGGCGTTTGCGCATCATGAATTACGACTACGACCTCTATGCCATTGGCGCCGGTTCGGGCGGCGTGCGCGCCGCGCGCTTTGCCGCGGGCTTCGGCGCGCGCGTGGCCATCGCCGAAAGCCGCTACCTGGGAGGCACCTGCGTCAACGTGGGCTGCGTGCCCAAGAAGCTGCTGGTCTACGGCGCCCACTACGCCGAGGACTTCGAACAGGCGGGCGGCTTTGGCTGGAGCGCGGATGCGCCGCGCTTTAGCTGGCCCACGCTCATTGCCAACAAGAACCGCGAGATCGAACGCCTGAACGGCATTTACCGCAATCTATTGGTCAATTCCGGCGTGGCCCTGCACGAAGGGCACGCCCGCATCGTCGACCCGCATACCGTGCAGATCAACGGCCAGCGCCATACGGCCGAGCACATCCTGGTGGCCACCGGCAGTTGGCCCTTCGTACCCGAAATCCCGGGCCGGGAATACGCCATCACCTCCAACGAAGCCTTTTTCCTAAAAGACCTTCCACGCCGCGTCGTGGTGGTGGGCGGCGGCTACATCGCGGTGGAATTCGCTTCCATCTTCCATGGCATGGGCGCCCAGGTCACGCAGCTTTATCGCGGCGAGCTGTTCCTGCGCGGCTTCGACAGTAGCGTGCGTGAACACCTGCGCGACGAGCTGGCCAAGAAGGGCGTGACACTGCGCTTTAACAGCAACCCGGTGCGCATCGACAAGCTGGCCGACGGCACGCTGCGCGTGATGCTGCAAGACGGCACCGCTCTGGACGCCGACTGCGTGCTCTACGCCACCGGCCGGCGCGCCATGGTCGACGGCCTGGGCCTGGAGAATACGCGCGTCGGATTCGACCAGAGCGGCTTCATCGAAACCGACGACGACTATCGCACCGCCGAACCTTCCATCCTGGCGCTGGGCGACGTGATCAACCGCGTACCGCTCACGCCCGTGGCCCTGGCCGAGGGCATGGCCGTGGCACGCCAACTGTTCCGCCCCGAGGAGTATCGCCGGGTCGACTACAGCCTCATCCCCACCGCGGTCTTCAGCCTGCCCAATATCGGCACGGTCGGCATGACGCAAGAACAGGCCCGCGCCGCAGGGCATGAACTCAAGATATTCGAAAGCCGCTTTCGGCCCATGAAGCTCACACTCACCGAATCGCAGGAAAAGACGCTGATGAAGCTAGTGGTCGACGCGCGAACCGATCGCGTGCTGGGCTGCCACATGGTCGGGCCCGAGGCCGGCGAGATCATCCAGGGCCTGGCCGTCGCGCTCAAGGCCGGCGCCACCAAGCGCGTCTTCGACGAGACCCTGGGCATACACCCGACGGCAGCCGAGGAATTTGTCACGCTGCGCACGCCGGTGGCATGAGCGCCGCGTGGCTGCGCCTGCTTCCTTAGCGTTTTGAACACCTGGAAAGATCATGGCTTTCAGACTGCCCTCTCTACTGGCACCGCTCGCGCTGACCGCTCTGCTTGGCGGCTGCGCCGCTCCGGGAGCGAGCGGTTCCTCCGCCAGCGTCGCAGGCCCTTCGAGTCCATCGGGTTCGGGCACTTCCTACACCCCCATGTCGTCCGATTCGCCGTCTTCCGACTGCGATTCGGACCGCGTGCAAAACATGCTCGGACAGACCTATAGCGACGGCACGGGCGAATCCGTGCGCCGGCGCTCCGGCTCGCGGGCCATCCGGCTGCTCGAGCCTGGCCAGGTCATGACCATGGAATACGACCCCTACCGCATCAACATCATCCTCGACGGCAAGGGCGCGATCCAGGCGCTGCATTGCGGCTGATACTCCCGACTTACGTGAAAGTCGCCGGTCTGAACGCGTTGCCGGCCTGTCTATCGGCAGCCGCACGCCGCCCGAGATCGCCTTGTCCCTCCTGGCCGCGATCATCGCTCGCAAGAACGGCGCCAAACTGCCTGCCCGTGTCACGGTGGGCAAGGCCCATCCGATCAACGAACAAACAGCTGTGATCCACCGCTTCATGAATACCGACTCTTCTGCCGCCTTGTCCCTGCCCGCTTCGCCGCCGCTTTTCACCCACCGCAAACCGCTCGCCGCCGCCCTGCTGATCTGGCTGGCAGGCGCAGCCTACCTGATGCAGACCACTAGCTGGCGCCAGGGCACGCTGTGGCTGGTCGGCGCACTGATGGGAGTCACGCTCTATCATGCCGCCTTCGGTTTCACCCAGGCCTGGCGCGTATTCGTATCCGACCGCCGCGGCGCGGGCCTACGCGCGCAGATGATCATGCTGGCCCTGGGCGTACTGCTGTTCTTCCCCTTCCTGGCGCAGGGTTCGCTCCTGGGCCAACACGTGACCGGGCTGGTGGCACCGGCCGGCGTGTCGGTGCTGCTGGGCGCCTTCATGTTCGGCCTGGGCATGCAGCTGGGCGGCGGCTGCGCCTCGGGTACCCTGTTCGCCGTGGGCGGTGGCAATACCCGCATGCTCGTCACCCTGCTGTTCTTCATCGTCGGCGGCGTGCTGGGCACCTACACCTACGGCTGGTGGTCGCATCTGCCGGCATTGCCGCCCATCTCGCTGATCAAGGCCTGGGGCGTGCCCCAGGCGCTGGCGGCCAACCTGGTCGTCTTCGCCCTGATCGCCTGGCTAACCCTGGCGCTGGAAAAGCGCCGCCATGGCCATGTGCTCGCCACCCTCACGAGCACCAATCGCTCGCCGTCGCTGCTGCGCGGCCCCTGGCCCCTGATCGCGGGAGGCGTGGGACTGGTGCTGCTGAATTTCGCCAACCTGGCCCTGGTCGGCCGCCCGTGGGGCATCACCTCGGCATTCTCGCTATGGGGCGCCAAGACGCTGCAAGGCCTGGGGGTGGACGTTGTCCACTGGCAGTTCTGGGTTGCGCAAAAGACCGCGCTGGCCGCGCCCATCAGCCACGACGCCACCTCCATCACCGACATCGGCATCATGGTGGGCGCCCTGGCCGCGGCCAGCGCAGCCGGCAATTTCGACCCGCTCTGGAAAGTACCGGCGCGTTCGCTGGCGGGTGCGGTGGCGGGCGGACTGCTGCTGGGCCTGGGTTCGCGCATGGCCTACGGCTGCAATATCGGCGCCTATTTCAGCGGCATACTTTCGGGCAGCCTGCACGGCTGGCTATGGCTGCTGGCCGCTTTCGCCGGTAGTATTGCGGGCGTGCGGCTGCGTCCCCTGTTCGGCCTGGTGGTCGAAAAAACGCCGATACCCTCGCACTGCTGATTTTCGTCTCGTGGAGAGTCTCATGCGCTGGATCACCACCCGCTACACCACCTTCGCCATCGTTCTGGTCGGCGCGGTCGTCACGACACTGCTGGCGGCATGGCACGCGGCCGGCTGGCTGTGGGCGGCGATCCCGCTTGGGGCCCTGACCCTGCTGGGCGTCTACGACATGGTGCAAAAACGCCATGCCATCCGCCGCAACTATCCGGTGCTGGGCAATCTGCGTTTTCTCTTCGAATACATCCGCCCCGAGATCCGCCAGTACTTCCTCGAAGACGACACCAGCGCCGCGCCCTTCTCGCGCGCGCAGCGCTCCATCGTCTACCAGCGCGCCAAGGAGCAGCTCGACAAGCGCCCCTTCGGCACCCAGGAAGACGTCTATGGCGACCGCTACGAATGGATCAACCATTCGCTCGCGCCCTCGCACATCCAGGACACTGACTTTCGCGTCATGGTGGGCGGCCCGGACTGCAAGCAGCCCTATGCCATGTCGGTCTTCAACATCTCGGCCATGAGTTTCGGCGCCCTCTCGGCCAACGCCATACTGGCGCTGAACGAGGGCGCACGGCTGGGCAACTTCGCCCACGACACGGGCGAAGGCGGCATCAGCCGCTACCACCGCAAGGCCGGCGGGGCGCTGGTCTGGAATATCGGCTCGGGCTACTTCGGCTGCCGCGACGAACAGGGCCGTTTTTCCGAGGAAGCCTTCGTGCGCAACGCCTGCACCGAGCAGGTCAAGCTCATCGAGATCAAGCTGTCGCAAGGCGCCAAGCCCGGCCACGGCGGCATCCTGCCAGCCGGCAAGGTCACTCCCGAGATCGCCGAGGCCCGCGGCGTGACGGCCTGGCAGGACTGCAATTCGCCGTCCGCGCACAGCGCCTTCGACTCGCCCATCGGCCTGATGCGTTTCGTGGCCCGGCTGCGCGAACTGTCCCAGGGCAAGCCCGTGGGTTTCAAGTTCTGCATGGGTCATCCCTGGGAATGGTTCGCCATCGTCAAGGCCATGCTGCAGACCGGCATCACGCCCGATTTCATCGTGGTCGACGGCGCCGAAGGCGGCACGGGCGCAGCGCCCGTGGAATTCGTCGACCACGTGGGCACGCCGCTGCGCGAAGCCCTGCGCATGGTGCACAACACCTTGGTGGGCGTGGGCCTGCGCGACCGTATCAGGCTGGGCGCTTCGGGCAAAATCATCACGGCCTTCGACATGGCGCGCGTGCTGGCCATGGGCGCGGACTGGTGCAACGCCGCGCGCGGTTTCATGTTCGCGCTGGGCTGCATCCAGGCCCAGTCCTGCCATACCGGCAAGTGCCCGACCGGCGTAACGTCGCAGGACCCGATGCGCCAACGTGCCCTGGTGGTGCCCGACAAGGCGCAACGCGTGAACAACTTCCACCGCAATACCCTGCATGCGCTGGCCGAATTGATCGAAGCCGCCGGGCTGACCCATCCGAGCGATCTGCGGCCGCAACATATCGCCCGCCGGATCTCGTCCTCCGAAGTCCGCCTGCTCTCGGCCCTTTTTCCCACCCTGGAACAGGGCGAGTTGCTGCGCGGCGAATTCCAGCACGATATCTTCCGCACCGGTTGGCACATGGCGCAGGCCGACTCCTTCCGGCCCGCCTGCCCGATCGAGGACGTACCGACCTCGCGGCCGGCGCCGCAGGCCGTAGCCGCCTGATTTTTACAGCGGTTTTACGTCAGGGCTGCCATTGCGTGCGGCCGGCGACATGCCGGCGCGCGACCGGCTGGCGGCCCACGGCGGCCCTTTGCCAGGGGCCGGCCGGCCAGTCGTATCGCGATTCTTCCACCGACACGCAGCCGGCATCGCGCAGCAGGCTGATGGCGGCGGGGGCATCGGCCGCGCACAGTTGCACGACCAGCAGGATCTCGCCCTGGCAATGGGCGGGCCGCGACTGGACCGCCCGGCTCAACCTGGCCCAAAGGCTGCGCCCCTGGGCGGGTCGGCGGCCGTAGAACATGCTGACAACGTTTTCTGTGAACCCGTCGGCGACCAGGGCATGCGCGGCGCTGCGCGCCATCGGCACGCTCTCGAATCGCGCCATCACCATCGTCGACATTTCTGAACCCCTGGAGCCGCACTTATCCATAGCGGCATTCTGCCTCAGGCCCCCCCTGGTTTGGCTGAGCTTTGGCAACCAGCCGTAATGCCGTATTTCCGGCCGGAGTCCTGCGCCTGCGGATTCGGGAGATTCAGTAAAAGTCCATTGCAATCTTATTTCTGGCGATACAGTCGGATTACCGCCGAGAAATCGAGCTTGCCATCGCCCCGGCTGCTCATCGCCTGGTAGAGCTGCTGCGCGAGCGCGCCCATGAAGGCGGGTTGTTTCGCGCTTTTGGCGGCTTCCGTGGCCAGACCCAGATCCTTGAGCATCAGATCCGTGCCGAACCCCCCGGTATAGTCGCGCGACGCAGGCGCCGTCTCGACAATGCCCGGAAACGGGTTGTAGGTATCCGAACTCCAGCAGCGTCCGGTCGAGGTGTTCAAGATTCCGCTCAGGATCTTGGGATCGATGCCCAGCGCCTCGCCCAGCGCCATGGATTCGGCGACGCCCGCCATCGTAATGCCGAGTACGAGGTTGTTGCAGATCTTGGCGACCTGCCCCGTTCCGGTATCGCCGCAATGGACGATGTTCTTGCCCATCGCAGCGAGCACAGGCTTGACCTGGGTGTAGACCGCCTCGCTGCCGCCGACCATGAAGGTCAGCGTGCCGGCCGCCGCCCCGCCGGTGCCGCCGGATACGGGCGCATCGGCCAGCACGCAGCCCTGCTGCTGCGCCAGCGCGGCGAACTCCCTGACGCTGGCCGGATCGATCGTGCTTGAATCGACAATGACGGTGCCCGGACTCGCGCCCGACAATACGCCTTCGCTTGCGGTCAGCACGCCGCGCACGTGCGCGGCCGCCGGCAGCATGGTGATTACGACCTGGGCGCCGCTGGCCGCCGCCCTGGGCGAATCAGCCTGCTTCGCGCCGGCATCGACGGTCTGCCGCACCGCCTGCGCGTTCAAGTCGAACACGGTCAGGTCATGACCCGCCTTCAGCAGATTGAGCGCCATCGGCGCACCCATATTTCCCAGACCCACGAATCCGATCTTCATGTCCACTCCTTGCGTACGGATTTGCGCCGCTCAGCGCAGATTGATCGTCGTGTTCACGCCGTCGCTCACGGTCGCATCGTCGAACCAGCGCGCGGTCACGGTCTTGGTCTGCGTGTAGAACTGCACGACCTGCTTACCGTAGGGGCCCAGATCGCCCAGCTTCGAACCGCGCGATCCGGTGAAGCTGAAGTAAGGCACCGGCACCGGGATCGGAATATTGATGCCAACCTGGCCGATGTCGATCTCGCTCTGGAATTTGCGGGCCGCCGCGCCGCTCTGCGTGAACAGGCCCACACCATTGCCGAAGGGGTTCGCGTTGACGATGGCGATGGCCTCGTCCAGGGTCCCGGCGGTGAGCACAACGAGCACCGGCCCGAAGATCTCCTGCGTGTAGATATCCATGTCGGTCTTTACGTCGGTAAAGACCGTCGGGCCGACAAAGTTGCCGCTCTCGTAGCCGGGCACCTTCACGTCGCGGCCGTCCAGCACCAGCCGGGCGCCCTGCTTGACACCCGATTCGATCAGCCCCAAGACGCGGCTCTTGGCCGTGCGCGAGATCAGCGGCCCCACATCGGTATTCGGTTCGTGGCCGGCGTTCACCTTGAGCTTCTTGGCCTTTTCGACCAGCTCTGGCAGCCAGTCCTTGGACGAGCCGACCATCACCACGACCGAGGTCGCCATGCAGCGCTGGCCCGCCGCGCCGAACCCGGCGCCGACCAGCGCGTTGATCGCCTGCTCGCGGTTGGCATCGGGCAGCACCACCGCATGGTTCTTGGCGCCCATCATCGACTGGACGCGCTTGCCGTGCTGGCCGCCCAGGTTGTAGACGTGCGTACCCACCGCCGTCGATCCGACGAAGGAAATTGCCTTGACGTCCTGGTGCGTACACAAGGCATCCACTACGTCCTTGCCGCCGTGCACAACGTTCAGTACGCCCTTGGGAATGCCCGCTTCGATCGCGAGTTCGACCAGCAGCATCGTCGACAGCGGATCCTGCTCGGACGGCTTGAGCACGAAGGTGTTGCCGCAGACGATGGCCATCGGAAACATCCACAGCGGAATCATCGCCGGGAAGTTGAACGGCGTGATGCCCACGCAGACACCTAGCGGCTGCTGCAGCGTGTACGTATCGACGCCGCCCGCAACGTTCTCGGCAAAACCGCCCTGCTGCAAGGTGCCGACCGAACACGCGTGCTCGACCACTTCAAGGCCGCGAAAGACGTCACCCTCGGCATCGGGCAGAGTCTTGCCCTGCTCGGCCGTCAGCGTCCTGGCGATGCGCGACATGTTTTCGCGGATCAGCGCCTGCAGCTTGAGCATGATGCGCATGCGGGCGCCGATCGGCGTGTTCTTCCACGTTGCGAATGCCGCGTGCGCGCCGCGAACCGCGGCGTCGACTTCATCTGCCGTGGCAAAAGGCACGCGCGCGATCACCTCCTGGGTGGCCGGATTGACGATGTCGCGCCACTCCTTCGTGCTGGACTCGACGAACTGGCCGTCGATCAACAGCTTGACTGTCGGTACATGGGCGTTCGATGCCTGGATCATTGCATGTCTCCTAACTTGCTTTGTGTGGGGCCAGCCGGCTGGCGGCCGCTCTGTATACGGCAATGCGCTCCATCGGCCGCGCGCGCCAAAGCGCGCATGACCCCGTCGCATTCGTACGAGTATAGTTATTCGATTATCCACAGGATAGGTATTAAAAAACCCATCTGATATGCAAAAAAGCACAAGTCGATTTGGCGTCCTGAATTGGGACGATCTGCGCTATTTCCTTGAAGTGGCTCGGACCCAGCGCGCAAGCGCCGCCGCCAGGCGGCTCAATGTCGACCACACCACGGTGGCGCGGCGCGTGCGCGAACTCGAAGCGGCGCTGGGCACCATTCTGTTCGACAAATCGCGGGTGGACGGGTTCACGCTGACCACCGACGGACAGCGGCTGCTGCGCCATGCCGACGCGGTGGAGTCGGCAGTGCATGCCGCCAGCGAGCAGTTCGCGGGCACAACGCAAAGTCTGTCGGGCCACATACGAATCGGTTCGACCGAGGGCTTCGGCTGCTTTTTCCTGGCACCCCAGATCGCCCGCTTCGCCGCGGTCCACGACGGCCTGTCCATCGACATGCTGCCCGTACCGCACTTCGTGAGCCTTTCCAAGCGCGAGGCCGACATGGCCATCACGCTGGAACGCCCCGAACGCGGGCAATACGTCTTCACCAAGTTGTGCGACTACCGCCTCAGGCTTTACGGCACGCGCGATTACTTCGAGCGCCGGGGTCCCATCCGCTCGGTCGCGGATCTGCGCCACCACCCCTTCATCGACTACGTGGCGGACCTCGCCTTCAGCCACGAACTGCTGTACCTGAACCGCACGATTCCCAACGTCACGGCCAGCCTGCGCAGCACCAGCGTGATCGCGCAATACCATGCGGCGCTGCAGGGAAATGCGCTGGCCATCCTGCCGTGCTTCATGGCCACGCCCAATACGACGCTCGTTCCCATACTGCCGGACAAGATCGTCGTCACGCGCCACTTCTGGCTGAGCAGCCGCGAGGACGTCCGCAAACTGCGCCGCATCGTCACACTATGGGACTATCTGCGCGCAGTCGCGGATGCGAACCGGACCCTCTTAATGGGAGAGTCGGGCGAAATGGCCTATGTCGAACCCTGAAGTCACTGAGCGACAAGCTTCGCGCGCTTGACCACGCCAGCCCAGCGCGGGATCTCCTTGTCGACCAGCGCCTGCAGTTGCTCGGGCGTGCTGCCCACCAGGTTCATACCCATGGTCTTGCCCAGCTTTTCCTGCACATCGGGCTGCCTGACGATTTCGGCGATCGCCTTGGAGAGTCGGTCGACGATGGGCTTGGGCGTGCCCTTGGGCACGAAGACCGCCTGCCATGACGAGACATCGAAACCGGGCAGGCCGGATTCTCCCAGTGTCGGCGTGTCGGGTGACATGGGCATGCGCTTGGCCGTGGTCACGGCCAAGAGCTTGAGCTTGCCGCTCTGCAGCAACGGCAGCGCGGCAGTCATCTGATCGAACATGAAAGTGACCGCGCCGGAGGACACATCGACCATGGCCGGCGGCGTGCCCTTATACGGGATGTGCGTCAGCGGCACGCCTATGGTGGCGGCAAAGAGCTCACCCGTCAGATGCGTGGAGGTGCCCACACCGGACGAGGCGAAGGTGCGCCGCGCCGGATCGCGCTTGAGCAGCGCGATCAGGTCCGCCACGGAATTGACGCCGATATTGGGCGCGGCCAGCAGCACATTGGGCAGCGTCGCGACCAGGGACACCGGCTCGAAATCCTTGGGGCCGTACTGCAGGTTCTTGTACAGGCTGTAATTGATGGCGTTGGTGTTGATGGTGCCGCCGAACAGGGTGTAGCCGTCGGGCGCGGAATGGGCGACATAGGCCGCGCCGATGCTGCCGCCCGCGCCGGCGCGGTTCTCCACGATGATGTTCTGGTTCAGTATCTTCGACAGTTTCTGCGCGATCATGCGGCCGACCACGTCGGTCGAGCCGCCCGGGGTGAACGGCACGACATAGGTAATGGGCTTGTCGTTGGGCCAGGCCGCCTGCGCGGTCGAGGTGCCCAATACGGCGGCAGCCAGAAAAGCGCCCAGTGCAATGCGTCGATGAATGTTCATGCTAGTGTCTCCTCTTGGTGTTGTGCGGCGGATGATCGTTAAAATTTCAGCGCCCGTTGCCGGCGCGCCAAGCGGCGAAGCGCTCGCGCATGGCCGGATCGGTCGCCGGATACAGGCCCAGAATGGACTGCCCTGCCTTGACTTGCCCGGTCACGAAATCCTCGAAGGCGGTCATCTCGGTGGCCTCATCGGCGATGTCCTGGGCCAGATGAGCGGGAATCACCACCACGCCTTCGCCGTCGCCCACCATCACGTCGCCCGGAAACACGGCCACGTCGCCGCACCCTATGGGCACGTCGATATCCAGAGCCTGGTGCAAGGTCAGATTGGTCGGCGCCGAAGGACGGCTGTGATAGGCGGGCATGCCCAATTGCGCGATCTCGGGCGAGTCGCGAAAGCCGCCGTCGGTGACCACGCCAGCCGCCCCGCGCTTCATCAGGCGGGTGATGAGAATGGAGCCCGCCGACGCCGCGCGCGCGTCCTTGCGGCTGTCCATGACCAGCACGGCGCCTTCGGGGCAGGTTTCGATCGCCACGCGCTGAGGGTGGCCGCGGTCCTCGAATACCTTGATGGTGTTCAGGTCCTCGCGGGCCGGGATGTAGCGCAGCGTGAAGGCCGGCCCGACCATATTGGGCAGATCCGGATTGAGCGGATGCACATTCTGGACAAACTGGTTGCGCAGGCCGCGCTTGAACAGCGCGGTGCACAGCGTGGCGGTGCTGACGCCCATCAGCTTGCGGCGGACGTCGGGGTTCATGGCGGTCATGGAAAAGTCCTTGAAAAAGAACAGATGGCGCGGGCGTAAGAGGCTGCGCGTTCAGAAAATATCGGGTTCGGGCACCGGCGCGCCGAAGTCGGTTTCCAGGAAATCAAAGTCGCAGCCTTGGTCGGCTTGCTTGATGTGGCGCGAGAACATCCAGCCGTAGCCGCGCTCATAGCGCGGCGGCGGCGGCGTCCAGGCGGCGCGGCGCACGGCCAGCTCCGCATCGCTCACGTTGAGCTGGATGCTGCGGGCCGGCACGTCGACCGTGATGAGGTCGCCGGTACGCACCAGGGCCAGTGGCCCGCCCACATAGGACTCGGGCGCGGCGTGCAGGATGCAGGCGCCGTAACTGGTGCCGCTCATGCGCGCATCGGACAGGCGCAGCATGTCACGCACACCCTGCTTGACCAGTTTGACCGGGATGGGCAGCATGCCCCACTCCGGCATGCCCGGCCCGCCCAGGGGGCCGGCATTGCGCAGGATGAGGATGTGATCGGCCGTGACATCAAGGCTCTCGTCTTCGACGGCGGCCTTCATGCTGGGATAGTCGTCGAACACCAGCGCCGGCCCGGTGTGCTGCAAGTACTGCGGCGAGCAGGCGCTGGGCTTGATGACGCAGCCGTCGGGCGCGATATTGCCCTTGAGCACAGCCAGCGCGCCTTCGTTGTAGATGGCATTGTCCAGAGGACGGATGACATCGTCGTTATAGACTTGCGCACCCGCCAGGTTCTCGCCCAGCGTGCGGCCGGAAACCGTCATTACCGATAGGTCCAGATGATCCTGCGCCAGACGCGACATCAACCCGCGCATTCCTCCAGCGAGGTAGAAGTCCTCCATGAGGTACTTGTCGCCGCTGGGCCGGATGTTGGCGATCACGGGTACCTTGCGGCTGGCTGCGTCGAAGTCGTCCAGGGTCACCGCGCAGCCCGCGCGGCGCGACATGGCAATCAGGTGGATGATGGCGTTGGTCGAACAGCCCACGGCCATGGCCACGTTGATGGCGTTCTTGAACGAGGCGAGCGACAGCACCTTGGCCGGCGTCAGGTCTTCCCACACCATGTCGACGGCGCGACGGCCGCACTCGGCCGCCATGCGCGAGTGCGAGGCATCCACCGCCGGGATGCTCGAGGCGCCGGTCAGGCTCATGCCCAGGGCATCGGCGATCGCGGTCATGGTGCTGGCCGTGCCCATGGTCATGCAGGTGCCGTGGCTGCGGGCGATGCCGCCCTCGACTTCGACCCACTGCGCCTGGCTGATGTTGCCCGCGCGCCGCTCGTCCCATAGTTTCCAGGCGTCCGAACCTGAACCCAGCGGCAGGCCCTTCCAGTTGCCGCGCAGCATAGGGCCGGCGGGCAGATAAATGCAGGGCAGCCCCGCGCTGAACGCCCCCATCAGCAGGCCCGGCGTGGTCTTGTCGCACCCGCCCAGCAGCACCGCACCGTCGACCGGGTGGCTGCGCAGCAACTCTTCGGCTTCGATGGCCAGCAAATTGCGGTAGAGCATGGTGGTGGGTTTGACGAAGGCCTCGCCCACGGAGATCGCCGGCAGTTCCACCGGAAAGCCGCCGGCCTGCAATACCCCGCGTTTGACCTCTTCGGCGCGCTGGCGAAAGTGGCCGTGGCAGCTGTTCAGGTCGGACCAGGTGTTGATGACGGCAATGATGGGGCGGCCGACCCAGTCTTGCGGGCCATAGCCCAACTGCATCAGCCGCGAGCGGTGACCGAAAGAGCGCAGGTCGTCCTTGGCCATCCAGCGCGCGCTGCGCAGTTCTTCATAGGTACGGCGACCCATGCTGTCTACTCCTTGGATAATTTTTTATAATTAAAACACTAATATATTAGTGCATCAACTAAAAGCGAGACCGTAAAATAAAGAAAAAGCTCGCCTACTCTCCATGTCCCTGCCCGATACCCTCTGCAACGATCTGCGGTTGGACCGCTCGCGCCACGCCGCACCGCAAGTCTTCGCCAAGCTGCGCGCGGCCATCGTGTCGCTGGAACTCAAGCCCGGCGCCTCGCTGGCGCGCGGCGAACTGGCCCAGGCCTTCGGCCTGAGCCAGACCCCGATCCGCGACGCACTCATCCAGTTGCGCGACGAAGGCCTGGTCGATATCTATCCGCAGCACACCACGTCTGTCAGCCGCATCGACATCGCCGCCGCGCGGCAGGCGCACTTTCTGCGCCGTTCGCTGGAGCTGGAGATCGTCCATGTCTTGGCGAGCCGCCCCGATCCCAGCCTGATCCAGCGCCTGCAGGCCCACATCGACACCCAGCAGTCCTACCTGGGAGAGCCAGGCCGCTACCAGGATTTCATCGCCGCCGACTTCGCCTTTCACCGCGACATGCACGAGACTGCCGGCGTGTCAGCCCTGTGGGAACTGGAACAACGCCACAGCGGCCATCTGGACCGCCTGCGGCGCCTGCACCTGCCCGAAGAGGGCAAGGCCAAGCGCATCGTGCGCGACCACCAGCGCATCCTGGATGCCATCGCGGCCCGGGACGAAGCCCTCGCGCGGCAGGCGCTGCGCGAGCACCTTTCAGGCACGCTGAACCAGATCGACGAAATCTGCCGCCGCTATCCGGACTATGTGACCGAAACCAGGAACCTGCCGTGACCGTCGTCACGCGAGCTGTTCGATGCCGGCCAGACCTCCAGCGCCGAGGCGCGGCACCGATGCCGATCAGAATATGGGTGCGAAAATGGTCAGCAGGTTCTGCCAGAGAATGCGGCGCATGGGGCGGTTGCGCATATCGCCGCGGGAAACCTCCCGGGCATTGGTCAGATAGATGTGCTGCCGATCCCGTATCGCCGCCGCCGTGTCGGGGCAATACAGCAGGATGTTGTTCTCGAAATTGAGCTCCAGGCTTCTGCGGTCCATGTTCGCCGAGCCGACCAGGGCAGCCTCCCCATCGGCAACCAGCGTCTTGGCATGGAGCAGCCCGCCGAGAAACTCGAACACTCTCACTCCCGCTTCAACCAGTTCGGCATAGGTCGCCCGGCTCATCGCGCCCACCGCGGCGGAATCGTTGCGCGCGGGCAGGATCAGTGTGGTCTGCACGCCACGCCGCGCACAGGAGACCAGCGCCTCCATCAACGGCGGATCCGGCACGAAATAAGGCGTGGAAATGATCGCCTCGCGCTCGGCGCCATAGAGAACGCCGACAAACGCGTCCGACATCTCGCCCTTGACGGACATCGGGCCGGTGCCGAAGGCGATCGCCGGAAAGCCGCCGGCTACAGGTGGCGCAATGGGCAGCGCGGCGACGCCGGACAGGTCCTCGTCGGCCTCCACCATCCAGGCGTCGGCAAAGAGCAACTGGTTCTGGCGCACCACCGGGCCTTCGAAGCGCATCATGATGTCCACCCAAGGGGCGAACCTGGGCTTGATGCGGAACTCGGGATCGGCGCAGTTCTGGCTGCCGCAGTAGGTGATCCGGTCGTCGACGACCACGATCTTGCGATGGTTGCGCAGATCGATGCGGCTGCCCTGCAGGAATGCAAGCCCTCGGCGCATCTGGAGCGAAACGCAAAGCCTCACGCCGGCCTCGCGCATCGCGCGCCAGTATTTCGATGCAATGAGCGCGCGCGAGCCTATCGCGTCGGCCATGACTCGGCACACTACGCCTCGCGAGGCAGCCCGCTCGAGCGCCTGGACGATCTTCAGGCCGTTGTGATCGACCAGCCAGATATAGAAGGAGATATGAATGGTCTGGCGCGCATCGTCAAAATCGCGCACCATCGAGTCGATCGCGGCGTTGGAATCGGCGGCGATCGTCGCCTTGTTGCCGTCCACCACCGGCCAGCGGCCGATGCGCTCGCACACTTTGAATGCCGCGTGGAACCGCTCAGGCACGCTTTGCAGCGCGGCGGCGGCATCGATGCCGCCGCGCCACTCCAGCTTCCTGAATACTTTTTTTGCCCGGCGCTGAAACTGCCGCGCCACCCACGGCTCGCCGAAGAGGGCATAAGCCACCACGCCGATCACCGGCAGCAGCAGCAGGACCAGCAGCCACGCCGCCCGCGAATAGGTATTGCGACTCTCGACCAGCAGCGATCTGGCCATGACCGCCAGATGGACAACTGTCAGCAAAGCAACGAATATCAGATGCGTCAACACGGCTGGCGACCCGGACAAGCTGTGCGTCAGGCGGGCGCGCCAGCGCGGCGCTTCGGTCTTGCGGCCGGCGCCGCGGCCTTGGCCGCAATATTGCGGCCGGCCTTGCCGCCGGTTCTTGCGGCGCCCCCGCCTTCGCGCTGCGCGAGGGGTTTGCCGGGCTTTTCAAGCGTGTCGGTCAGACGGCGCGCCAGACCGATGACCCGCTGCGGGTCGACGCCGAGCGTATCGATCAGGAACTCGATGATTTCCGAGCGCGGATTGGCAAGCGTGGGTTCTATCATCATCACCGCAGCCGAAACCGCCAACGCGCGCTCGCGCGTCTCGGTATCGGGCAGCAGGTGATCGAGCGCGTTCAGGGCCTCCACGGGTGCCACCGCGGTAACCGTGGCTTGCTGCTTGAGCAGACGTATCCAGTTGGTCTGCGAGCCCAGTTCGCCGTGGATCTCGCCGGCCAAAGGCGCCAGCAGCTTGGCCAGCCGCAGGCTGCGGCGCTCGAAGGCACCGATCGACGCCATGCCCGCCAGCACGATGCGGCACACGGCCTCGGCAAAACCGCCCTCGCCGATCCGCGCCAGCACAGCCTCGCGGCTTTGCTTCAGTTGCCCTTGGGCGCGCGCCTGGGCCACGTCGGCATCGGGCACCGCGGGTTTGAGCCAGGCACCGGCGCCTTCCGGACCATAGCAATAGCGTGCGAAAGCGACCGACCATGCGTCGCGCTGATCGCGCCAGGTGTCGAGCATCGCGCCGATCTGGCCAGCCGTGTTGCGCTCGATCTGGCGCCACGGATTGTCTTGGTCCGCAGGCGTGCGATGCTCACGCGCCTGGGCGGCCTGCGCCCGTATCGAGGCGGCCAGCGGCAGCGCATCGCACAGCAGTTTGCGCTGCAGGCGCATCGGGTTCAGATCGCCGAGCGCGTCACCAAGCGGCCGCTGGGCCAGCAGACGTACCCAGGGACGGACCCAGGCCTTGTAGAAATCCGCGTTCTGCTCCGACACCTGGGCCAGCGTCGAGAACAGTGCCTCCTCCTCGCGCCCCTCGGGGTTCAACGCGCGGATATCGTCCATGGTCCGGTATTCGTAATGCACGGTATAGTCGCCCGGCTCCAGCTCCTCCCAGCGCTGGTCTTCGAGTCCCTGCTTGGCCTCGAGCTTCATTTCGTAGAGTCCCGGCGGCAGGCTTTCGATCACGTCCAGCGACGCCACGAGCTGGTCGTGTTCCTTCAAGGCGATCTCCCCGCCGACGAAGATGCCCAGATGGCCGACGCTTTCGTGCAACACGTAGACGATGGTGCGCCCGGCGGCGGCGATCGCGCGCTCGTCGCCCCAGGTGTCGATGATCCAGTTCAGCGCCTGTGGCGGCGGCGTAATGTTGTCGCCCCAGGACGCGAATACGACGATGGGCGCGGTGATCGCGCGCAGGTCGATGGTGCGCTCGCCGGCCTGCATGGTGCCGCGCGCCAGGCGATTGCCGACGAACAGGTTCTCGACGATGGTTTCGATTTCGCTGCCGGTCATGCGGCAAAAGCCGCCCCACCAGCGTTCGAATTCGAGAAAGCGCGGGCTTTCGGTGTCGATGTTGGACCAGAGCTTGTAGTACTTGTTCCACCATGCGTGGGCCGGATTCAGGCGTTCGAAGTTCTCGACCAGTTGCACGCCGTCGAAGCGGTCGCCGCCCAGGTCGGAGATCAGCGAGGCCAGCCACGAGCCGCCCAGCGGCGCGCCGGCGTAGCGCATGGGATTGAGCTTGGAGCTGCCGGCCCAGAACGACACCGGCGCGCCGACCATCATCAAGGGGCCGAACAGTTCGGGACGCAGGGCGTCGACGACCATCATTGCCCAGCCGGCCTGGCAGTTGCCTATCACCACCGGTCTGGCCTTGCACTGCGGATGCAGCCGGATGATCTCTTCGAGAAAGCGCGCCTCGGCGTGCATGACCGTGACAAGCGTCTGGCCGTCTTCGGGCTCCTGGCGGAAGGTCACGAAATAGACTGGATGGCCGGCCCGCATCGCCATGCCGACCTCGGAATCGAACTTGAATCCGCCGATGCCCGGTCCGTGTCCGGCGCGCGGATCGACCACCACTACGGGCCGCGCGGTCGCGTCGGTCGGCATGCCGGCCGGTGGCACCAGGCGCAGCAACGAATAATTGCAAGGCTCGGACAGGGTACGCCCGTCGAGCACGACTTCATGGCCGAACTTGAGCAGGGCTGGCATGCCCTGGCCCAGATGCTCGACATAATTGTTGCCGCGGTCAAGTAGCGTATCCCAGAACAGGCAGGTGCGTTGCAGCGCATCGGCCCAATAAGCCTGCAGTTCATCGCTCGATGCGGAATCGGGTCCGCGCTGCTTGGCTTTCCGGCTGGATGTCATGGCTGCGCCGCCCGAGAGATTTGTTGACGCAACGATAGCACCGAATGCATGATTTCCTGCGACAATAAGCCCGCATCTAGGGGGCATACACATCCTCCGGAGGACTCTGTATGGACCTGAAGACCCTAATCGACCAGCCCGGCAAGCTGCCCACCATTCCCAAGATAGTCCAGAAGCTGATCGCCAGCTTCAATTCCGAGGACATCTCCTCGAGCGAGATCGCGCATCAGATCGAGTCCGATCCAGCCTTGAGCGCCAAGCTGCTGCGCCTGGCGAACTCGGCCTATTTTCATGTTTCGCGAACCGTCGGCACCGTGGACGAAGCCCTGCGCATGCTGGGCTTCGTGATGGTGCGCAACCTCGTGATCAGCAGCGGGATGGTCGCCGCCTTCCGCAATACGCCCGGCATCAACCTGCCGCGTTTCTGGCGCTATACGCTGTACACGGCTTGCTCGGCGCGCTGGCTGGCCACACGCGCCGAGGCCAACGGCGACCTGGTGTTTACCTTGAGCATGATGCACGGGATCGGCCAGTTGCAGATGCATCTGTGCATGGCTCCCGACCTGCTGGCGCCGATCGAAGCGCAGGCCGGCGTGCTCGATCCGCGGCGCGCCGAGGTCGAAAGCGCCCAGCTGGGCTTTCATTACGGCCAGGTATCCTCGGAACTGGCGCGCCTCTGGAATTTTCCCGATGCGCTGATCGCCGCGCTGGCTCATGTGCCCGACCCCTTGGCTGCGGCCGAGTTCAGCGCGCCGACCGGGCTCGTGCATCTGGGATGCTGGCGTGCGCGCGCCGCCGTGCTGGACTGGAGCGCCGACCAGGCGCGAGCGGCCTACCCCGGCGCCGTCGCCGAGCGGCTCGCCCTGGCACCGGACTGGACCGACCTGCTGGCGCCCGACGGCGACCCGGCGTACTGGATGCCGCCGTTCGAGACACTGACGCAAGGCCTGGACAGGCTATTCGATTGAAAGCGGCGCAGGCTGGGCGCGCGGGTCCTGCTCGTGCAGCAGAATTGTGCTCGCGACGATACGCGTGACGTTCATGCGGCGCCGTTGCTTGCTGCAATTGATCGGCTCGGGGTCGTTTTCTAGCTTTTCTCAGCCAGAAGACCTCGTCCGCTGTCCACCCGCCACCAGCGCGGCAGCAGGGCCTGCACCTTGCCGCGCAGATAGCGCTCGTCGATGAGAAACACCACCCCCTGATCCGCTTCGGTGCGGATCACGCGGCCCGCGGCCTGCACCACCTTGCGCATGCCCGGGTAGAGATAGGTGTAGTCGTAGCCCTTGTCCGCGCCGAAATGCCCATCCATGGCGCGCTTGATCTGTTCGTTGACGGGATTGACCTGGGGCAGGCCCAGCGTGGCCACGAAGGCGCCGATCAGGCAGCGGCCCGGCAAATCCACGCCTTCCGAGAACGCGCCGCCAAGCACGGCCAAGCCTATGCCCTGGCCCTCCTCGGTAAAGCGCGCGAGAAAGCCGGCACGGCTGGCTTCGTCCATGGACGGCGTCTGGAGCCAAACGGGCAGTTGCGGATGCGCGCGCCGCATGCATGCGGCCACGCGCTGCAGGTAGTCGAAGCTGCTGAAAAAGCACAGGTAGTTGCCCGGCTGGCGCCCATACTGCCGCGCCACGATGTCCACGATGGGCTGCAGCGAACGCTCCCGGTCGTGCCAGCGCGTGGAGACATGGCCGGCAATCCGCACATCCAGTTGCTCGGCCTGGAAAGGCGCCGCCGCCTCGATCCAGCCCGTGTCCTGCGGCAAGCCCAGGACGTCGCGGTAGAAATGCGGCGGACTCAAGGTGCCCGAGAACAGCACCGTGGCATGGGCGCCCGCATGGCGCGCCGCCAGGTGCGGCGCGGGAATCACGTTGCGGATGCAGAGGACGGAGGCCGGCGTCCTGCGCACGCGCGCGCTCGGCTGCGCCAGACTGACGTCGAACAAGGCATGGCTGCCCAGTTGCTCGGCCAGCGCCATGAACTGCAGCGCCTGCCGGTAGAAGGCCAGCACCGGATCGCCCGGCAGCATGGGGCGGTCGGCCTGGGCATCGGCGATTTCGCCCACGGCGCGCTGCACGGCACCCAACAGCGCGGCAGGGATGGCCTCATGGGCCTGGTAGCTAGAGGTCTGCTGTGCGTTGAATGCGTTCCAGGCGCGATGCAGCTTGTCCAGCGCCTTGCGCACCGGACTCGCGTGGGCGGCGTTGGCCGCCTGGCGCGCATCGGCCAATGCGAACTGCGACAGCTCGGCCGTATACATGCGCCGCGCGCGCTCGAGCAGGTTGTGGGCCTCGTCCACCAGCACGCCCACCTTCCACTGATGGGCCTGGGTGAATGCATACAGCATGGCCGAACTGTCGTAGTAGTAGTGGTAATCGGCCACCACCACGTCGCTCCAACGCACCAGTTCCTGCGCCAGGTAATAAGGGCAGACCTGGTGCTGCAGCGCCACAGCGTGCAGCGCGGGCGCATCCCAGACCTGGGACAGCGCCAGCGTCGCAGTCCGCGCGGCCGGCAGACGGTCGTAGAACCCCCGGGCCAGCGGGCAGGATTCGCCGTGGCAGGCCTTGTCCGGGTGCTGGCAGACCTTGTCGCGGGCCTGCACGTCCAGCACGCGCAGCGTCCGGAAATGGGCCTGCGCCGCCAGTTGGCCATCCACGGCGGCCAGCGCCTGCAGCGCCAACCCATGGCCCGTGCCCTTGGCCGTGAGAAAGAACAGCTTGTCCAAGCCCCGGTCGGTGCTGGCCTTGAGCATGGGAAATACAGTGCCCAGCGTCTTGCCTATGCCCGTAGGCGCCTGCGCCATCAGGCAGCGCCCGCCCGTCTGGTCGCGCGCGCAGCGATACACGGCCACGGCCAGTTCGCGCTGCCCCGTGCGAAAGCGCGCCATGGGGAACTGCAGCGCGGCCAACGCCGCGTCGCGCGCCTGGCGGTGGGCGGCCTCGCTGCGCGCCCAGGCCAGAAAGCGCGAACACAGGTCTTCGAAAAAAGCCTTAAGCGTCACGGCCTCGTGCGCTTCGACCCGCACTGTCTCCTGCCCGGTGGCCACATTAAAGTACACCAGCGCCACGCGCAGCCGCGCCAGGCCGCGCGCCTGGCTCAGCAGATGGCCGTAGACGCGGGCCTGCGCCCAGTGCAATGCGCGATGATGGGCCCGCACGCCCTCAAGCGGGCCGCGGTAGGTCTTGATTTCCTCGATCTGTCCGGCCAGCGCATCGAAGCCGTCGGCGCGGCCACGCACGCGCAGGTCCTCGTACTGGCCGGACAGGCTGACCTCGACCTCGTAGCCCTCCCCCCGGCGCGACTGAACCAGGCTGTGGCCAGCCATGCCTTCCAGCGCGCTGGGTGCCGGCGTGAAGCGCAGATCCAGGTCGCCCGAACGTGCCGCGAACTCGCACAGCGCACGCACGGCCACGGTGTAGCTCACTGATGCAGTCTCCTGTCGCGGCGCGGCGCATCCTCGAACGCAGACGCACAAGTGATCTGCCCGGCCGGCTGCCTGCGCCACTGCACATGGCAGACGCGCACCGGAATGTCCTGCGCGGCGCAATACTGCAACCAGCGGATCTGGTTATCCTGCAGCTTGTCCCCCGGCGCCTTGACCTCCACCAGTTCGTAGCGGCGCTCGGCCGGCCAGAAGCGCACCAGGTCCGGGAACCCCGTGCGATTGGCCTGCACATTGCGCAGCAGCCGCGCGAAGAGCCGCTTCAGGTGCTCGGCGGGAATGCAGTCCAGCGCCAGCGCCAGTAGCGGCTCGGTCAGCACGCCCCAGAACACGAAGGGAGATTGCAGGCCCTGCTTGTCGGCAAAGCACTGGCGGATCGCCTCGCGCCAGCTGCCGTCGTCGAGCCGCGCCAGGCAGGCATCGAACAGCGGTGCGCGGCGCGCGGCGAAGTCCGGCGCGCCCAGATCGGCCGGTCCGCCCTGGAACGGGTGGAAGAAGGCGCCCGGCAGGGGCGCGAAGACAGCCTTCCAGCACAGCAGCCCGAACAGCGAGTTGATCAGTGCGTTCTCCACATAGAACACGGGCGCGGCTTCGCTGTGCCAGTGGTCGCGCAGCACGTACTCTACGGCCGAGGACTCGGCGGACGCATCCAGCTCCAGATCCATGCGCAGTTGCGCCACGGCGGGCGCCCGGCTCGCGCCGCGCGCGGCGGCGCCCAGCCCCAGGCCACGGCATAGGCGCGGCAGCATGCGCGCCACGCGCTGGGCTTCCTCGTCGCTTTCGGGATCGGCCTGGGCGGCTTGGGCCAGGGCCATGGCATCAGCCAGGCGCTGCATGTGTTCGTACACCCGGATGCGCCGGTGGCGCGCGCCAGGATAGGTGCTTTGCGCGTAGGCCTGTTCGGCGCGTGCCCAGTCTTGCGCGCGTTCGCAGGCCTGGCCTATGCGCAGCAGCACCTTGGCGCGGCGCTGCTCCAGCCAGGGATTGGCGCTTGTGCATCGGGCCGCGGACTGCAGCAGGACATCGATCTCTTGACCTTCATCGAGTGCGCGGCGGCAGGCGTGCAGGGCCAGGTAGCAGTCCACATCGGCGCGCGACCGGAAGGCGCGCGAGGTGGCCTCCAGGGGCACGGTTTCGTAGCGGAAAACGCCCAGATCGGCCAGCACGAACTCCGACCAGTCTTGGTGCAGGTTGCCGAAGAACATGAGCCGAAAGCGTTCGCACAGCTCGCCCACCATCACGCGCCAGGCGGCCCCGGGCGCCTGCGGATTCCAGGCGCCATAGGCCTGGGGCACCTGATGCAGAGGCTGCAGCGCCTGATGCATCAGGGCCTTGCGCTGGCCCGCATGGATCGGCGCGCCAGCAAACAGGCGCAGCAGTTCGGGCTTGGTGTGCAGCGCGAACAATTCTTGCAGATCCATGGGATGGCCGGCATCGAGCCAGCCCAGCGCGAGCAGCGGCGCAGCCGCGCCCGGGATATCCGCAATTTCCCCGTAAGCGAGCTTGCCCGCGAGGAACCAGGGTCCGCGCCGCATCAGCAAGCGCACCATCAGCGCCTGCGAGGGCCGAGGCAATTGCGCGAACTGCGCAAGGAATGCCTGTTCGGACCCATGCAGCAGATCGCCGTAGCGTTCGGCGATCCAGTCCAGCGCACGCTGGAAATTGTGCAGGTAGTAGTAACGGTGGGAAGGCAGCATCGTCCCTGGACAGCAAAGATCCATACACTGGTTTTTTATACAGCCATGATAGCGAATCAGGCCCAGGACGGCCACATCATCGCGCCGCGCGGGAATGGATGACGGTGGATATATACTGTATAAATAAACAGTATTGATATGAACACTGATCCCCTCCCCGCCAACCGCCTGCGCGCAGCGCCTGCCATCGCCCTGCCCGGCATCTGGCGCGGCAGCGAACTCGGCCGCCAGTCGGCGGCGGTGGTGCCCACCGGCTGGCCGCGCCTGGATCGCGAACTGCCTGGCGGCGGCTGGCCCAGCCAGTCACTCACCGAAGTGCTGGTATCCCAACCCGCGGCCATCGAATGGCGCCTGCTCAGTCCTGCGCTGCGCCAGGTCGTCGCGCGCGGCGGGCATATCGCCGCCGTCGCGCCACCGCACCCGCCCTATCTGCCCGGCCTGCGGCAGGCGGGCCTGGACGAACGCCGCTTCGTATGGATCGAGGCGCAGACGCCAGCCGAGCGCCTGTGGACGACCGAGCAGTTGATCAAGGCCCGCGCCTGCGGCGCCGTCATCGCCTGGCTGCCGCAGGCGCGGCCCGAGCAGATTCGGCGCCTGCAGGTCTGCGCGCAATCTTTCGAGGGCCTGGTGTTCCTGTGCCGCCCCGAAGCGGCCCGGCGTGATTCCTCCGCCGCGCCGCTGCGCGTGCATGCCGGCTTCGGCCTGGACTGGGAATTGCGGCTGCATATCCTCAAGCGCCGCGGCCCCATGATGGACGGGATGATCGCGCTCGCGTCGATGCCGGATGGCCTGGCCCGCGTCATCACGCCCCAGTTGCTGCGCCCCAGCCGGCTTTTTTCTCGCGAGGTGCCCGCCGATGCTGTGGGTGGCCCTGTCACTGCCCTGCGCGCCCGACGAGACGCCGCCATCCAGTGATGCGCTTCATGCACTGGCGACCTGGGCCCTGCAATTTACTCCCTGCGTCGCCATTGTCGATGAAGCCGTCGTCCTGGAAGTGGAGGCCAGCACGCGCCTGTTCGGCGGCCGCAGGGCGCTGCACGACCGCATCGCGGGCCAGATCCTCGATCTGGGGGTGGACGGCATCGCCTGGGCGCCCAACAGTCTGGCCGCGCTGGCCTGCGTGCGCACCAAAGTGCTCAATGGCGTACGGCAGCCGCTGCCGGAACTGCTGGACGCTTTGCCGATGCAGGTGCTGTCGGCCGTGGCGCCCCACCACCTCACCCTGGCCCAGCTGGGCTGCCGCACGCTGGGCGATGTGCGGCGCCTGCCGCGCGGCGGCATCAGCCGGCGCTTCGGCAAGGACCTGCTGGACGCGCTCGACCAGGCATACGGCCTGCGGCCCGAAGCGCATCGCTGGATCGCGCTGCCCGAAACCTTCCATGCACGGCTGGAGCTGATGGCACGCGTAGAGACTGCGCCCGCCATGCTGTCCGGCGCACGCCGCCTGCTGGTGCAGTTGTGCGGCTGGCTGGCCGCAAGGCATGCCGGCACCACCGCGTTCACGCTGCGCTGGACGCACGATACCGTGCGCCCGCGCGACACCTGCGATGGCGGCGAGCTGACAATCCGCACCGCGCAGCCGATGCGCGAGGCCGGGCATCTGTACCAACTGCTGGACGAGCATCTGGCCCACATCGCGCTGCAGGCGCCAGTAAGCGATCTGGCGCTGGAAGTGACGGACGTGTTGCCGCTGCAGGAGCGCAGTGCCTCGCTGCTGCCCGAGGCGAGAAGCGAAAGCGAGTCGCTGACCCGTGTGCTGGAGCGCATCGCCGCGCGCCTGGGGCCGCAGCGCGTGCGGCAGCCCGTGCTGCGCGAGGACCATCGCCTCGAATGGATGCAGCACTGGCAACCAGCGCCACAGCCCCCGTCCAGGCAGCCCCTTGCGCCGTACGAACTGCCGCAGCCGACCTTCGTCCTGCCCGAGCCGCAGCGGCTGGCGATGCGCGGGCACCGGCCGCTGTACCAGGGGCCGCTGATGCTGCTCACCGGCCCCCATCGCATCGAAGGAGGCTGGTGGCACCGCACCGAAGACGATGCATCCACGCACCATGTCGAGCGCGACTACTGGGTGGCGCTGAGCGAACGCGCGGGCGTGCTGTGGGTATTCCAGCAGCGCTTGGCCGGCGACGATGCCGCCTGGTATCTGCATGGATGGTTTGCATGAACGCGCCAACCCCCTCCCCCATCCCGGACTACGCCGAACTGCGGTGCCTGAGCAATTTCTCGTTCCTGCGCGGCGCGAGCCACCCGGAGGAACTCGTCGAACGCGCCTACAAGCTCGGCTACAGGGCGCTGGCCATCACCGACGAGTGCTCGATGGCCGGCGTCGTGCGGGCACACGTCGCGGCCAAGGAACACGGCCTGACGCTGCTGATCGGCAGCCAGTTCGAGGTCCAGGCCGAGGAGCCACTGGCGCCTTTCACGCTGGTCGCGATTGCCTGCAACGGCAATGGATACGGCAACCTCTGCCAATTCATCACCGGGCTGCGGCGCGCGTCCAGCACCAAGGGCAGCTACCGGCTGCACGCCGCCGACATCGATCCGCAAGCGCTGGCCGACTGCGTGCTGCTGGCCGCGCCGCAACGCGGCGCCACACCGGAGCAGTTGCTGGCCGTCGCGCGCTGGATGCTCAATCGTTTCATGGGACGCTGCTGGCTGGCGGTGGAACTGCTGCACCAGCTCGACGACAAGATGTGGCTGCATCGCCTGCGCCAGGTCAACGCGCTCACGGCCATTCCGCTGGCCGCCAGCGGCGATGTGCACATGCACGTGCGCTCACGCAAGCCCCTGCAGGACGTGCTCACGGCGACGCGCCTGGGCAAGCCTCTCGCACAGTGCGGGCACGGCCTGCAGCCGAACGCGGAGCGGCATCTGCGCTCGCGCCTGCGCCTGGCCCAGGTGTATCCGCCCGACCTGCTGGAGCAGACGCTGCAGGTGGCGGCGCGCTGCGCTTTCAACCTGGACGCGCTGCGCTACCAGTACCCCGAAGAAGTCGTGCCGGCCGGCGAGACTGCGGCGGGCTACCTGCGCCGCATCACCTACGAAGGCGCCGCAGGGCGCTGGCCCGACGGCATCCCGGCCAAGGTGCGGGACCAGATCGAGCACGAACTGGCGCTGATCGCGGAGTTGCACTACGAACCGTATTTCCTCACCGTCGCGGATATCGTGGCCTTTGCGCGTTCGCGCCACATTCTTTGCCAAGGGCGCGGCAGCGCGGCCAATTCGGTGGTCTGCTATTGCACCGGCGTCACCGAAGTGGATCCGGCGCGGATGTCGGTGCTGTTCGAGCGCTTCATCTCCCGGGAAAGAAACGAGCCGCCCGACATCGACGTGGACTTCGAGCACGAGCGGCGCGAGGAGGTCATCCAGTACCTGTACCGCAAGTACGGACGCGAACGCGCGGCGCTGACGGCCACAGTGGTCCGCTACCAGCCCAAGAGCGCGATCCGGGATGTGGGCAAGGCGCTGGGCTTGGACCTGGACACGCTCGATGCCCTGGCCAAGGGCCATCGCTGGTGGGATGGCGAGGCCGTCGATGCCGGACTGCTGGCCGCGGTGGGCCTGGCACCCGAGTCGCTGCAGGTGCGCCAGCTGATGGCGCTGACCGGCCAGTTGATGGGCTTTCCGCGCCACCTGAGCCAGCATGTAGGCGGTTTCGTGCTCACGCGCGGGCTGCTGTCGCGCATGGTGCCGATCGAAAACGCAGCCATGCAGGATCGCACCGTCATCGAATGGGACAAGGACGACCTGGACGCCATGGGCCTGCTCAAGGTGGACGTGCTGGCGCTGGGCATGCTGACCGCGCTGGGCAAGGCGCTGGCATTCATCGGCGAGCGCAAGGGCCGGGCATTCCGGATGCAGGACATTCCCCCGGAAGACGGCCAGACCTACGACATGGTTTGCAAGGCCGATACCATCGGCGTCTTCCAAATCGAGAGCCGCGCGCAGATGAGCATGCTGCCGCGGCTCAGGCCGCGATGCTTCTACGACCTGGTGATCGAGGTGGCGATCGTGCGGCCCGGGCCGATCCAGGGCGGCATGGTTCACCCATACTTGAGCCGGCGCCAGGGCAAGGAGTCCGTGAGCTACCCCGGCCCGGCGCTGCGCGAAGCGCTGGGCCGCACGCTGGGCGTGCCCATTTTCCAGGAGCAGGTCATGCAGGTGGCGGTGCTGGCGGCGGGATTCACGCCCGGCGAGGCCGACCAGTTGCGCCGCGCGATGGCGGCCTGGAAGCGCAAGGGCGGATTGGAAAAATACCGCGCCAAACTCGTGGAGGGCATGATCGAGCGCGGCTACGAGGCCGCGTTCGCGCAATCCATCTTCGAGCAGATCAAGGGCTTCAGCGACTACGGCTTTCCGGAAAGCCACGCAGCCTCGTTCGCGCTGCTCGTGTACGCCTCCTGCTGGATCAAGCGGCATCATCCGGCCGAATTCCTGGCCGCGATGCTCAACAGCCAGCCGCTGGGTTTCTACACGCCCAGCCAGCTGGTGCAGGATGCCCGGCGCCATGGCGTCCAGGTACTGTCCGTCGATGTACAGACCAGCCACTGGGATTGCACCCTCGAAGGGCTGCCCCGTTCTCCGGCGGTGCGGCTGGGCTTGCGGATGGTGTCGGGCCTGCAGCCTTCGGTGGCCGAGCGCATTGCGGCGGCGCGAGAACGGATGCCCTTGGTCGATATCGACGATCTGGCGCGGCGCGCGGCGCTGGACGAAACACACATGCGGCGACTGGCGGGCGCCGATGCACTGGCCGGCCTGGCCGGCCACCGGCGCCAGCAGGTCTGGGAAGCCTGCGCGCTGAAGAAAGCGCCCGAACTGCTGCGCAATGCGCCGATCGAGGAAGCGTTTCTCGAACTGCCCCCTGCCCCCGAAGGCGAAGAAATCGTCTTCGACTATGCAAGCATGGGACTCACGCTGCGCAGCCATCCTCTGGCATTGCTGCGTCCGCTGCTGCATAAAAGGCGCCTGCAGAACGCGCAGGAATTGCGCGGCCTGCCCGACGGGCGTTGGGTCCGATGCTGCGGCATCGTCACGGGACGCCAGCGGCCGGGCACCGCCAAAGGGGTGATCTTCGTGTCGCTGGAAGACGAGACGGGCTCGATTCAGGTGGTGGTGTGGAACAAGGTGGGCGAACGCCAGCGCGATGCGCTGCTGCGCTCAAAACTGCTGGCGGTATATGGCCGTTGGCAACGCGCAGGCGATGTCTGCAATGTGGTGGCCGGCCGGCTGCAAGACCTCACGCCGCTGCTGGGGCGACTGACGCAGGTAACGGGCGCGAGCCGGGATTTTCGCTGAGCATCCGATGCCCTGTGCCGCGCCGCCGGGGGCCGATCGGCCCCCGGCGGATGCGACCAACCGGCCCAGTCGTCCCCTTACAATACGCATCTCATTTACTGGGCGTACTCGCGACACCTTCGCGCCCCCTCAGGCGCAAAGCCATGCCATGTCGTTCGATCTGGCCAAAATTGCGGAACGGAGCATCGTCAAATGCATCAAAGAAACGCCGTGGAAAAAATATTGGAGCAATTGCTCTTCAAATCGCGCTGGCTGCTGGCGCCGTTCTATGTCGGCCTCGCACTGTCATTGCTGATGCTGCTCGTCGCGTTCGTCGGCGACATCATTCACATCGTGCCGAGCCTTTGGTCTGCCAGGCCGGAGGAAATCATCCTGGCGGTACTGACACTCATCGATCTTTCGCTTGCCGGCAACCTCGTTGTGATCGTCATGTTTGCAGGGTACGAAAATTTCGTCTCGAAAATCGATACGGGCGAAAACGAGGACCGGCCAAGCTGGATGGGTTCGGTCGATTTCTCCGGACTGAAGATGAAATTGATCGGCTCGATCGTCGCAATCTCCGCGATCTCGCTGCTGCGCGCGTTCATGCGACTTACGGAGCCCGGCGTTGCCATGGACGAAGCGCGCATCCGCTGGCTTGTCATCCTGCACCTGACGTTTGTGGTATCGGGGCTTTTGTTCGCGCTGATGGACCGGTTCGCGGGACAAACGGAAAAACACTGAGCACCTCGTCCTCTTTCACAAAGCGGCCGCCATCCGGGATGCGTGCCAGGCGGTTGGCGCCTGCGTCTGGATAAAAAACAGAGATCGTGGACAACAGTCTTATTTAGCTCAGGGTGAGATACAACTCCTCCTCCTGTGCAAAATGCAATCTGAGGATCGCATCCAGGCCATAAAGGATGCGCTGCACTTCGCGCATTGCCGCCTCATCCACCGACGCAGGCACCAATGCTTGCACGAGGCCATGCAGCCGGCGCGCCAAGGTAAATATCTCGCGATGCGTCCGGCTGAGCGAAGCCATGGGGTCGTCTCCTCCGAGCAAACCGGCCACCATCGGATAGACGCGGGCATCGTCGGCCGCCTCGTGAGGAACAAGTTTCTCCGCGAGCAACTGGTCAAATTGACGCAAGGCCGGCACGGCCTGCTCAGGCGGCATGGCCAGGACCTGATCGGCAAGGGAAGACAGTCGGTCAAGCAGCGGCAGCAGTTCCTCATGCTCGGCGCGAAGGCGCAAGGCCTGCTCGGCAGGCAAGCGCCGTCGACTGACGCGCAGGGGCGCCACGCGCAAGGCGCGCAACGAATTGGCGATCGCGATCACATCGATGACTTCCTGCAAGGCCGCACCGTACACGGGCGCCAGGTATCCGGCCGCGGCCAGGGCCATGGCGACCAGGGA
The DNA here is from genome assembly GCF_000382185.1 of Bordetella sp. FB-8. Lineage (NCBI taxonomy): Bacteria > Pseudomonadati > Pseudomonadota > Betaproteobacteria > Burkholderiales > Alcaligenaceae > Bordetella > Bordetella sp. FB-8. The sequence goes on from NZ_KB907784.1 coordinate 4,076,421, forward strand.
CATCCCCATGCCCAGGGCAACACTTTGCATTGCAATGCGGCGCGATGCCTTGGCCAGATGCACCGCCTCGGCCAGGCGATCGAGCCGGTCCACCAGCAGCACGACGTCGGCCGCCTCGGACGATGCCGCCGCGCCGCGCGCGCCCATCGCGACGCCAACGCCGGCTGCCGCAAGCGCGGGGGCATCGTTCACCCCGTCGCCAACCATGATCGAGGTCACGCCGTCCGGCACTTCGCCAAGTGCGGCGAGCTTGCCCGCCGGATCCAGTCCGGCGCGTATTTCATCGACACCGACCGCGGCGCCGATCGCGGCCGCCACATCGCTTCTGTCGCCCGTCAACATCGTCATGTGCACAATGCCGACCTGCCGCAGCATGCGCAGCGCGCGAGACGTCTCCACGCGAATCTGGTCGGCCAGATGCAGGGCTCCGATCACCTTGCCGTCCTTTGCGACATACACAGCCGATCCGCCTTCCCCCCCAACTGTCGCCAGAAATGTCGCGCTCCAGCCCGGCCTAGGCAAGGACCGGCATACAAAGTCAGGCGTGCCGACTCTCACCGACACGCCATCCACCGTACCGGAAAGGCCTGCACCGGGTTCCTCGATTACCTCGGTCGGCAAGGACAGCCGCAGGCTGCGCTCGCGCGCGGCCGAAACGATTGCCGAAGCCGTAATGTGGGCAGAAACCTGGTCCAGGGATGCAGCCGTTCGCAGCACCTCCAACTTATCGACCGGCGCATCGGCCTGGATTTGAACAAGCCGCGCCTGGCCGCCCGTCAATGTTCCGGTCTTGTCGAAAAACAATACTTTAGCTCGCGCAAGCCCCTCCAGGGCCGCGCCGCCCTTGATCAAGATGCCGCGCCTGGCGCAGTTGGACATGCCGGAGACCAGCGCCACCGGCACGGCAAGAATCAAGGGACAAGGCGTCGCAACGACGAGCACCGCCAACGCCCGTACCGGACTACCGCTCGCCAGCCAGGCAATTGCTGCCAGACCAAGCGATATCGGCACGAACCACAGCGCATACCGATCCGCAAGCCGCGACGCGGGCGCCCGGGAGGTTCGTGCCGATTCCACCAGCCTGGCAATGCCCGCGAAGGTACTGCGCTGCGCGGTTTCCACCGCCCGCATTTCGAACGGCGCGCCGGCGTTGACGCCGCCGCTGCGCAGCATGTCGCCCTGGCGCCGTTCCACCGGAACCGACTCGCCGGTGAGCACGGATTCATCCAGCGTTGCCGACGAGGACTGGACAAGCCCATCGACAGGCACGGTGTCACCGGCTCTAACGAGCAGCCGATCGCCGATTCGGACGGCGTCCAGGTCGATGCAAATCAGCGCATCGCCTTCCATCCGGTAGGCGTTATGGGGCGCCCGTGCCAATAGCGCGAACATTTCACGGCCGGCCCGCGCCTGCGCGAAACTCTCGAGCGCCTGACCGCTGGCGAACATCACGGCGATGGCAATCGCCGAAAGATACTCGCCCAGCAGGAACGCGCCAACAATGGCGACCGCCGCCAACACGTCGATGCCGGCCTTGCGGCGAACCAGCGAATAGGCAACGTCGTAGAGCACGAATCCCAAAGCCGGCAGGGCGCCCAATGTCCAGAGCAGGTGGGCGAAATGCGGCCTTCCCGTCCACACCAATATGGCGCCCATGAGCAGCGAACCGGCTGCAATGGCGAGTACGCAAGCGTTTACTGTGAGGGAGCGCATCTGTTTTGTTTTATTTTCAGGCCATGGGAAAAGCGTACTCCCAAACCGCCTGATTGCGCGCGCCCTGACCGGCATCACTGTTTTTCAAGCAGCGCATGAGCGCGATTGCCTCGGCGGCAATGCATGCCGTCCGCCCCGCGGGCAAGTCGAGACCTCAGGCAAATTGATTTAAATCAAGAAGATGCCCGGCAAATGCCGTCTGCTTCAGCCATAGGCTATCCCCGCACGGCATATGCGGCGAGCGCGGACGACTCTCAACAGTGCAGGGCCCGGCGCGATCGCAATTTTCGCGAGCGGCAATCTGCACGAGTGCCGGCTGCGCGATCGGCCGCACGCAGACGTCCGAACCGCTGAATTAGGCAGCCATTTTTTCGACCAACGACAAATCCTCGCTGGTCATCAGTTTCTCGATGTCGACCAGGATCAGCATGCGGTCGTCGATCGTGCCCAGGCCAGTCAGGTATTCGGTCGACAAGGTCTGGCC
>NZ_KB907785.1 GCF_000382185.1 Bordetella sp. FB-8
GCCAGCAGTTTGACCGTCATCGTCACGTTATCGCCCGGCAGCACCATCTCTTTGTCCTTGGGCAGGTCGATCGTGCCGGTCACATCCGTGGTGCGGAAGTAAAACTGGGGACGATAACCATTGAAGAACGGCGTGTGGCGACCGCCTTCATCCTTGGACAGAATGTACACCTCGGCCGTGAACTCGGTGTGCGGGGTGATCGAACCGGGCTTGGCCAGCACCTGGCCACGCTCGACTTCTTCACGCTTGGTGCCGCGCAGCAAAATACCGACGTTGTCTCCGGCCTGGCCCTGGTCCAGCAGCTTGCGGAACATCTCCACGCCCGTGCAGGTGGTCTTGAGCGTGGGCTTGATACCGACGATCTCGATTTCTTCGCCCACCTTGACAATGCCACGCTCGACACGGCCGGTCACCACCGTGCCGCGACCCGAGATCGAGAACACGTCTTCGACCGGCATCAGGAAAGCGCCGTCCACAGCGCGCTCAGGCGTCGGGATGTACGTGTCCAGCGCATCGGCCAGCGCCATGATCGCCTGCTCGCCCAGCTCGCCCTTGTCGCCCTCGAGCGCCAGCTTGGCCGAACCCTTGACGATCGGGGTGTCATCGCCCGGAAAATCGTACTTCGAGAGCAGCTCGCGCACTTCCATTTCCACCAGCTCGAGCAGCTCGGCATCGTCCACCATGTCCGCCTTGTTCAGGAACACGATGATGTACGGCACGCCCACTTGGCGCGAGAGCAAAATGTGCTCGCGCGTCTGGGGCATCGGGCCGTCGGCGGCCGACACCACCAGAATCGCCCCGTCCATCTGGGCGGCCCCGGTAATCATGTTCTTGACGTAGTCCGCGTGTCCCGGGCAATCCACGTGCGCGTAGTGACGGTTCTGCGTCTCGTACTCCACGTGCGCCGTGTTGATCGTGATGCCGCGCGCCTTCTCTTCAGGGGCCGCATCAATCTGGTCGTAGCCCTTCGCTTCTCCACCAAACTTGCTCGACAGCACCGTCGTGATCGCCGCCGTCAACGTCGTTTTGCCGTGGTCAACGTGACCAATCGTACCCACGTTCACGTGCGGCTTGGTACGCTCAAACTTGCCTTTTGCCATG